>ONAV01000036.1 GCA_900315925.1 uncultured Selenomonadales bacterium
GTCCTGTTCGTAAACTTTGACTGCTAACTTTTCCAGTTCCGCATCTGTCTGCGGCAGGTTCAGTCCCGCTTCCGCCATTTTGCAGGCGGCGTCATACATCAGCTTCGTCGCCCAGGAAAGATTGACTGCAGTAGGACGAGATGCATCCAAATCGTTGCGGGCCTGCAAAAAATTTTTCAGTAACTGTTGCTGCAACTTTTTAGCGGCATGGTCATGACTTCCATACAGCATGGCAGCATAAGTTTGCAGTTGCATATTGGAGGTGTTTGCAGCATCCCTTTTTGTTTCGTACTTTTCTACAATCTTCCGCCAGGCCAGTACCATGGCAAAAGCTGCCGCCGCCCCGATGGCCGGCGCGCCCCGCACTTCCAATTTTTGTATGGCTTTCCCCACACGCTGGTACGTGTCGCAGGAAATCCATTCCACGCTGACGGGCAGCTTCGTCTGGTCAAGCAGAATCAGCAACCATAGCAATCCCCATCTCTTCTATACTTTAGCGTAACGTATCCCGCTGGACCTGCAGGAGCGTCACAACATTTTATTCTTTCTCCGGATACAGCTTGAATCCGCCGAAATCTTTCATGCAATGCTTACACAGACAGATGTCTTTTACTTTTTTGTTGTAGCCGATGAAACCTAAAATCAGTTTTTCCATGTTCTTGATGCTCTGGGCCATGGCTTCCACCACTTCCTTGTGTGAGAGCGGCGTAGGCGAAATGCCGGCGCCCATGTTAGTGACGATGGCCACGTTGGTGTAGCAGAGTTCCGCTTCCCGGGCCAGCGCCGCTTCCTGCGCATTGGTCATGCCGATGACGTCGCCGCCCAGCATAGCGTAGGCGCGCACCTCAGCCGCGGTTTCAAAACGGGGACCGTCGGTGCAGACATAGCAGCCTTTTTCATGGAAAGTGATGTCTGTCTTCTTTAAAATCGCAATGGCCTTCTGCCGCAGGGTTTCACAGTACGGGTTGGTGAAATCCGCATGGGCCACACCGCGGATCGGGTTATCGTAAAAGGTGCTGATGCGGTTCTTGGTGAAGTCCATCAACTGATCACAGACTACAAAGTGTCCCGCTTTCATGTCGGGGTTCAGGGAGCCGGTAGCTGACGTAGCAAACACTTCCGTGATGCCCAGGCTCTTCAGCGCCCAGATGTTGGCGCGGTAGTTGATCATGTGGGGCGCCACGGAATGATCCACCCCGTGCCGGGACAGGAACGCCACCAGGTTTCCGCTCATCTCGCCGATGTTGCACAGTGCTTTGCCATAAGGCGTTTCGATAATTTTTGTTTCAAAGCCCTTCAGGGTATCGGGATTTTCGATACCGGTTCCGCCCACAATACCGATTTTACGCATGTTGTTACCACCTTTCTGTTCATGAAGAATACCGCATTTTATCTAAGTTACGTTGTCCTATTATATTTTTCCTGCTCCAATGTCCTGCAAAGTTTTTGCGCAGTCAGTAGATTTTTCCTCGTCATCGCTCCCCTTCCCGTAAATTAAAACTCAATAAATCCGTAATATCTTCTATCCATCCATTCGGTTCAGCCGTTCCGGTAAATTTTTCTCTGGCAACCTGCGTGTATTTAACTGCGACGGTTTTGCACCCTGCCGCGCGTCCGCTCATGATATCGAAGGGCGCATCACCGACGCAAAGGGTTTCCTCCGGCAGCGTCCCTAACTTTTCTAACGCCATTCGGGTCGGCTCGGCGTCCGGCTTGGGATGTGTTACGATATCCGAACCGATTACCGTAACAAACAACTTGTCAATGCCAAGGCAGCGGGCTCCCCGCAGACAGGTAGCGGTGGTTTTGCTGGTGACGACAGCCATGGGGATATGCATCTGCTGCAGCTGTTCCAACGTTTCCTTAACGTTTGGGAAAGGCCGGATCAGTTCATCATGATGGAGCTCCTGATACGCCCGATACTCCTCGCAGATCCTGCTGCCCTTTTCTTTACCAAAAATTCTGGTCAGACATACTGTCAATGGCAGACCGAAAGTTTCAATAAATGGCGAACGGTCGGCTTTCTTTCCCAAAATTTTTTCCGTGCTGTAATCATAACAGGCAAAAATCACCGGCAGCGTATTGGCCAGCGTGCCGTCAAAATCAAAAACAATTCCCTTGATCATATGTGTTTATATCATACCACAAATCACGTCGTTCTTCTACTGATAAATACACAGGTTTTGCAAAATAAAAAAACGCAAAGGGAACGAATCATTCAAACCCTTTGCGTTGTAATTGCTTGTTTAGACAATATACTTCTTTACATACTTGCTGGTGTACAAATGCAGCAAAGCGTGATACTTCAGTTTAAACGTCAGTACGTCCCCTACTTCATAATTGTCCGAACCGTGCAGGTTGATAATCGTATGATCGCTGCTGGCTCCGATGATTTCGATATTTTTATCCAGCGGAATAAGATATTCATACGCTACGTCCTGTGTGCCGAAAGCAAGCAAGGCCCGCTTCATCATTCCTTGGTTTTTAAATTCCACATGTTGTCCGAAAGCGTTTCCGCCAATGGTTCCGACCGGTTGAGACGGTTTGTCCTTGATTTCGATAATTTGCGCTTTAAACAGAAACACGTCATCGTGGAGATAGGTTAGCCTCCGGTTGTCCACCGAATCAAAGCCCAACAGCCAGGCTTCACCGAAACGGCCGTGGTTCACCCGCAGGGGCATGGTTTTGGTTTCAATCATTTCCATGGCCGCCGTGCTCATGCCGGAAATATAAGGCAGCGTGACAGAAAATTTCTGTTCTATATGAGTTGCCACCTCTATTAGTAACTGCATGTTGGCCGCATCCGTAATCACACCGCCGAAACAGCCCAGGTTCGTGCCCACGCCAAGCAGTTCCAGATTTGGGGATTGGAGAACCATTGCGGCGGCTTCCTCAATCTCGTTAAGATATTTATAAAAGATGCCTTCCCGCAAATCCCCCATGTCGATGGCCAGTATAACACCGTGCGTTTTATTCTGTCTCTTTGCTTCTTCCTGCAAAAGAAAAATCGTGTTGCACTCCGATTCAAAACTTACTTCCGACGAAGCTACCACTTCTTTAATCTCACAGGGTTGGGACAGCCGGATTAAAAGCCTTGTCTTTTTCGTTTTCAGTTTTGCCAGATCCTCAATGCGGGAAGAAGCCAGCCAGTCGCAGGAACTGTCTTCCAGAATTTCCATGACGCCGAATCCTTTGATGACAGCGCACATGATTTTATGATCCGCATGCAACATGCGGGCCACGGTTTCAATATTCTCTGACAGTTTGATCTTGTTGCATTCAACACAGGGGTACACGGGTTTCTCCTTTAACTCTGTTGTGTCTGTTCTGACATTGTTTTTTCTTAGTCGTATTGACGTTTGATAAACTCGTATTGATTCGTTTTTCCTTCAAGAAAAGCACTACTTTTCTAACGGGCTTCTCCTGCCCGCGTCGGACGACTTCCGCTTCTATTTAAACGAAATCAGCACGAGTTTGGGATTACCTGTCCAATGGTCCAGCAACGCGATTGTGTTTCCGTCAATCTGACAGCCAAAGGTTGAGTTAATGCCTAATTCCTTAGGCGTGAAATTAGCCACGAGCTTTGCGTCCTTCCGGGAATAAATGTCCAATCCTTTGCTGTTCGAGCGCGCATGAACCATATAGTCATCCGTCAGGTAAAAGCTGCCGAAATTAAAATCTTTGTTGGGACCATATGCCCTGACCAGACGCATATCCAGTTCGTGTTCACGAACATAATGGTTATTGGGAGCCTCGCTCTTAACGCGCCCTTTGACCAAAGCGCGGTTGCCGTGTATGCTGAACCAGCCGCAGGTGGTATAGGGATCATTCTGAGGCAGGTAGCCGCCGGCCTCTTTCGCGTTGGGCACGGGGAAAACACCGTCCGATTTAGCCTGTGTCTTTAGGAAAGAGCCGCTGTTCGTCCAGGCAAGCGCGTTGTTTTTATCAGTAGTAGGCGTCAAATAACCCAGATTGGCGTAAATCTCTCCGATGTCCTTATCTTTTTCCAGCCCGTGCGTGCGGGTCTTGCCCTGAACTTGCTGGCGGAAAAACAAACGATCGCCTGCAACGCCGGTGATGAAGCTGACGTTCTTTGCCAGCGAGGGCTGGTCCACCACGAGTTTTTTATCTTTGAGGACGAGCTTCACCATATCCTTATTTTTGGAAACGGTATAGAACGCGCCGTCCAGATAACGCATCGGGGGCATGTAGGCGCCATTGGACAAATCTTTAACAGCGCTTTCCAGTTTGAGGGCTTTGATGCTCACATTTTGTTTTTTTAGTTCGGCGCCTTCTTTTTGAACCATTTCTACAATCGGAGGTACGGATTTCTTGGGAAGATCGGCTTTCTTTTCATTTCCTCCTCCACTGCCTCCGCAGCCCGTAAGGTTGAGCGCTGCCGCCAGGGCGAGCGTAAGTGCAAATATTTTTTTCGGCTTCATGTTTCACCCTCCTCGATAATTTTCATTTCCTCTATTACTGATTAGGCATTCGCATTTTACAACAACAACCAAAGAGTTTTTGTCATGCCTCCTTTTTCACACTGGAAGAACTGAAAATTTACACTGTTACATTTTTATTATAGCACAAAAATTTCCCTCATGCTGAAGATGCTAAGGCGTAAGGAGAATTTAAAAAATTATTTCGTTTTAATTTATTATAGCCAAGCACGGGGTCGCTGCGTTTCGCATTATTATAAGTAAGCGCACACAGAAAACAAAAACCGGACAGTATGCGCTGTCCGGTTAAAACATATACTGACGATCAAAAATCCGTTCCCAGATTGATTTCAGAAATCTTTTCCTCTTTGTCTACATAAAACGTTAACGTCTTCACAACGTTGTTAAAGCTGTAAATATAGCCGATTCTTCCGTTATAGCCTTTAAATTTTTCTCCGGGTCCGAACTTTTTTACCACTGCCTGATACGGCATTCCCACCGAAAAACCGGACGGCGTGGTTATATTTTTATCTTTTACCATGTAGCCGACAACTGTTAACTTCTCATCCGGTGAAGTATCTTCCGCATAGGTTCTGCCAAATACTTTGAATAAAGGACCGTAAACATAGGTTACAACGCGTACCCCTTCTCCCTTAAACTCGTTTTTGCTGGCAGGCTCACCGTAGACGGTTTTGACCTGGGCCAGTGTTGTTTTGGGGCCGATACCCCGCAGGTACATTTCCGATTCGGGCATCGTATGGGCAAAACAGGTGGCGGAAAACAGGATGGAAAGCATGGTGAGTAGAAATAATACGATTCGTTTCAAAATACGAAACACCTCCTCGACGTGTAAGTGGTAAGAGCGGTCAATCACTACACGGCCCATGGACCGTAATAATTATTTCGTTCCGCATTTCTCGTGGGTAACCCACTTCTTGCCGTTTTCATCGTGACGCACATAGGTTTTGTCAAAGGGTACCAGGACCTTTTTCTCAACGTGCGGTTTCTTGTAAGAAGCCGGGTCCATACGCTTGGTATACGTGCTGGTTGCTTCGATGACGCAGTTGCCCTTGCATCCGCCGACCAGTACTTCGATATCATAATTTTCCGAGCCTTTGACTTCCCTGCCGTCATCCAGTTTAAACGTGGGTCTGTCATCGCTGGCCAGGGTCCGGTGGAAACCGGCCACTACTTCGCCGTAGGCAAGCAGGGCGCCTTTGCCTTCCTTGCCTTTGCCCGGATAGTCTTTGTAACTGTAACCGGTGCTGCCCCATTTCAGATTCGGATACGCGTCTTTGGAAATTTTGTCATACTTGGCAACATGCGGAAGCTTCATTACTTCCTGCGCGTGTTTTACTGCCGGATCGACTTTTTTCTCCGGAGCCTTTTGTTTCTCGTCTTTTTTGACATTTGTAGTCTGCTTGTTTTCCGGTTTCGGCGCCGGTTTCTTTTCCTCGCCGCCGCAACCGGCTGCGCCGCAGGCTACAAAAGCAGCTAACGTCAATGCCAACACTTTCTTTTTCATCATAATGAGGCCTCCTTACATAAATGTTTATATTAGCAAAAATTGCAGCTAACCTATTATCTGTTAAGGCAAAGTTTTAAACCCTGTGCATGGGTGCATGCATGCACAGATACATGGACTCACCTTACTTCACAATTAAATCCCCGGGCTCTACAGGCAGATTCTTATTGGTAAACGCAAACTGGAACGGATATCCTTCCTGCGCCGTGCCGTCATACTGCCAGACAAAAATAAAGCTGCTCTTACACAATGATCAGGGTATCTCCCGGATGAATACAGGAAGTGTTTTCCGCGACAGTCACGATGGCGTAATATCCTTCCCCGACGCTGTCAGCAGCTTCGCCGTTAGGTTGCTGCAACCATTTTATACGCATTAAATTACTGGAACCATTCTGTGCCACCTGGATCATATCGCCTTTGGACGCTTTGCCGTACAGTATCCTTCCTCTGATCTGGTATTCTGTTTTTCCGTTTCGTTTATTTTCATGCGTACTGCTTACAGATAAAACGGCTTCGCAGCTTCCGTACTGCTCTTCCAATTCTTTCCGTTTTGTTTTAACGTCTGCTAAAGCCTGTTTGTATTCCGCCAGTGTAATTGTATTCAGTGTGTCATTGTAAACATCTTCGTATTCGCCGTCGCCGGCGTATTTTCTCGAATACTGAACCGGATACAGGAGGCGGACTTTTTCCGCGCACTCTGCACAGATTTTTTGGTTATCCTTCAACAAAACAAATTTAGGAATTTCATCCTTAACCGACCGTTTGATATCGCCCCAAAGGGAACCGGTGGATTTCTCGGACACGTTGGCTCCGCAGACGGGACAGGTGTCCTGTTCCTTGCGTTTTTCATTGGCCGCTTTTTGTTTATCAGCCCGGGCAATCAGGGCGGACAGTTCTTTCAGCGTTGTATCTTCCAGCGCTTTATCGGTTTCACCGTTTTCTTCCAGCTCATTAAACGTATGGAAGCATTCATCGCAGATGTACCCGTCTTTCACTTCCTTCGGTTTTTCCGCTTTGGCTGCTTTATCGGCGGCCAGTTCGCCCTTTTTGGCAAGTACGGCTGCTTTGATGGGAGCAATATAAAATTCCTTATCTTCGTCCATTCTGCCCATCTCAAAGTCATCCATCACCAGTTCCCAGCAGTCCAGGCAGATGGTGCCGTCGTGAACATCCATGCCCCTGCCGGTAAAGCTGTTGCCGCAGACCGGGCAGATCCGTTTTTCTTCCGGTTTCTTTTCTTCTTTTTTCTTGCCGAATAAACTGTCGAAGAATCCCATAAGAAGCACCTCCTTAATACTGTGAAAGTGTTTTTGTTATATTGATTTCATTGCTCTGCTTTCTTCAAAAACGTATCGCAGCTACCCTTAATTAAACGGCATATTACAATTCCAGTTTAAGTATGCGATGGTTCTTCATGTCAGGAATAAACAATGCCTTGTCTGTCAGCGTGAGGTCTGCAGGATCCAGTCCTTCCGCTTCGTAAATCGTTCGCATTTCTTTTGTCCCGATATCAATCACAAGGATGGCTCCTGTCTTTACCCGGTGGTCTGCTACATACAGCGCGTGATTATCTTCCGAAAGTGTTATGCCCTCATAATAAACAGAGACATTTTTATCGGCAGCGGAATTGCCGGAATATACCTTTTTGCTGATAAATTTTTCCGCTTTCGGATGACCCAGATCGCTGACCCGGTAAATTACGTTTTCCATATCTGCTTCTTCTGTATCCGGGCCGTTTTCAGGAGGGGCCGTGATATACATGACACCGTTACCTACAGCCATACACTCCACGCCCTGCAGTTCCAGCCACTTTTTCGGCTGCACACGGCCCATTTTTTCTGGATGAGAAATATCCAGGGTAAAGATTTGCCCCATATTGTTAGAAGAAACATACAGTGTATTTCCGTCAACAACAGCCGCTTTCAGCCAATAGGGTTTAGGAAACGTGACCGTCTGGGGCGCTTTTTCCGGCTGTAGTAAATTGTAAACGCGAAGATGGTAACCGTCGCAGACAAACAGGTGATCATCCTTGACCGCCATGCCCGACGGGTACTGCAGCAAGCCGGGCGGGATCAGTGTTTTGGTCTGTCCGTCTTTCCGGTACAGAATGTAGCCCTTAATTTCATGGATGGCCGGCATTTTATGTTGCGAACCGTAATTGGCAATCAGCACGCCTCCGTTATAGGGGCGTACACATTCCGAAAACCGTATTCCTTCCCGGATTTCGGAGGTGTCCGGCATTACGGCCGCGTGAGACTGTAATGTAAGCGTAAAACAACAGACAAAGAGCAAAAATGAAAGCAAAAACTTTTTCATCATTGCAAGTCCTCCCGGCTCAATAAAAAAACGTTTCATATATTTTACAAAATTTAATTGCAACAAAATTGTTTACATAAAAACTTCAGCAATCGCCGGTCAGCCTACTCCGCCCTGATTGTTAAAAATCAACATGGCTTCGCCGTTAGGTTTGATTCTGTAAATCTGATTAAAGTCCCGGCTGACTAAAAAAGTCTGTATCAGTTTATTGCCATCATAGGCTTTCAATTCAAAATATTCTTTCGGTGCAATAGGAGGCCGGATTGCCTGGATGCCCGGATAGCTGATCTTCCTCACGTCAGCAATATAATCATCTTCATAACGGTAATCACGGCCCGGTTCCAGCCCGGTCAGCTTCGGGTTCTGCTGCCGTACCCAGGCGATGGCCATAAACAAGGACGGAGAATTATGAACGCTCTCAAACACATAGGTTCCGGCCAGATCCGGATCGGTACGCATGGCCCGGGCTTTGGCTCCGTCAAAATACTGGGGCTCTAATGTGATGGCGTTATTGCTGACCCTTGCGTCATATACGACATGGGTCATGGGAGGCAAAACTTTTGGATCCGGCGCCGGATTTCGTTTATCGGTATAACCGTGGGTCAGAATTACTTCAGGAGAACTCATAGGTATATACATGTGGCCTGCGATATAAATCCGGGGCGCCATGTCGGAAGCTTCATAACTGTTGCCTTCATAGTTACGGCTTTCCACTCCCACAAGAACAGCAGGATTGTTATTAAAACCTTTCACAACAACTACATCGATCCGCCCGTTGGGAATCCCGCTTGCTGTTTTACGCAAGTAGACACCGGATGCCGGCGGCCAGTCCCCGTCGATTGCTTTTGGCTCTGCATTGGCCAACCCGCTGCTGAAAATCATTGTCATAAAAAGACTTGCGCATACCAACAATTTCCAAATCCTGTTCATCGTGTTTCGCCTCCTGTCAAATCACTGTTTTCCTCCTGTATTGTACGGCTTTGTTTTACAAAACCTGTTAATCCGCAATCTTCTTAACCAGTGTTTCTTTCAACTCTTTCCTGTCTCTGCCTGCTGAAAAAAGTTATCTGTACTTTTCCAATGTTGCGTAATGCCTTTGGAATGCTTCCAGCAGATCCGGGTAGGCTTCATCCCGCAGATTGGCAGCCTGATCCGGTTCGGTAACAAACCGCCGCTGGCAGGTGAACAGGTCGTTGATCATAGTTAAGGCCTTTAACATATTATCAACGTCTTCTTTTGGCAACTTGCAGTATTCAACGTAATTATAATCTTTTTCGATCACATCCTGATAATGGTCAATTTCCTTCAGTTTCCGTTCCCTGTCCAGTCCTTTTATCGTAAAGGGTGCGGCCATGGTTAGGCAATCGTACAGTTTATCGATGATCATCATGCAATCAGATCCCGGAATGAATTTATCTTTTACGTCACTCCAGGAACCGACAAAATTTTTATGTACGTAAACCGGAACCACGGTGTAGCCGTGTTCCACTTTGTACCATTCACCCAGGTCTTCTTTGATCCGGACCGGTTCGCCAAAACGGAAAAAGCCAAGTGATTTGGAAGAGATATCCGGACCGGAGCGTATGTTGACTTCCCGCCCGGTGATATAGGTTTCACCGGCCCAGAGGTTTTCGGCGGCGTTGGTAAATTTCAGGGTCTCCCACTCTGCCTGGGCGCAGGCGATTCCAGGTTGTAAGAATGAGATCGTTTTACGGCACACTGTACTTTCGGAATCCCGCCAGTTCTCCACCGTTCCATCTGTCACAAAACCTGCAGACAGAAAGACTGATAAGGCGCAGGCTGTAATTAACGGTGAAACATGCTTACTATAATGTAACATAGAGACCACTCCGCCTTTCTATTACTAGATTGGGTAGTTGGAAAAAACACTTCAATCGCTGTCAGTTTCCTGACAAACTTATTTCGGAATCTCCCCTTCGAAGGGAACGCCGTCCTTCACAATAAGCCACAGCCCCATTCTGGTCAACTTGGAAATTTCCCTTCCGTTCAGGGCAACCCGGTAACAATAATATTTTCTGTCTTCTGTAAAGAGTTCTATTCTCCAGCTTTGTGTTTTATCATAGGCGCCGTCTTCATACGTGTCCATAGTTGTTTCAACTACTTTCCGGGGATCGAAGCCTGCTTTCTTTGCGTTGCCGGGAAGGTTTTCCACCCGGTACAGCGCCAGCGTCCGGTTGATGACAGGAGGTTTCCGGTCCGTCTGCTTATACTTGTAAATCCCCGTCAGTTTAATAAATTCGGTAAATCCGGTTTTATCTTTTTCTTCCTGGGTGATGTGTATCTCATCCCCTGCGATTTCCGCATGGTATATAATTTTAACCGGTGCTTTGTGATGGAGTTGTAATTCCATGGGATGCGAAAAGTCAACAGAACCTGCGTCCATAATCCCGCGCTTTCCTTCCTGACGGAAAACGCCGGCCAGTGTGCAGCACTGCCCTTCCCGGTTAAAAGCGTCTTTATTCTTCAGTCCGTACCCATTTCTTCCTTCCAACGAAAAATATACCGTGCCGTCCGGTTCCCGGAACAGTGTAAGAACCCGGGTCCCTATACCGGGATACGAAACACAGTGGTACTCACCTGCTTTCACAGGCTGTATCTCTTCCGGAGCGGCGTGAACGATCAGAGGTGAGATGATCAGTAAAAACAAACCAATTATAATCGAAAAAAACGATTCTCTCTTTATCATCCTGCCTTCCACCTCCCCAAAAAACAATGAATACGTTTATAACCAAAGCGCTTCATGACGATTATTCGTTTAGTCAGTCGCAAAAAGCATCTGTCAGCGTGTGGACAAACTAATCAGCGTTTCCTTATTTATTATATCATACTTAAAGGAAAATATGCGAATTTGTGGCAATTCATTTCAACGAAAACATTTAGTCAGATAGAAAAAGTTAACGTCACTTCGCTACAAAAAATGGAGAGGAAACTCATTTCCTCTCCATGCAAAACGTCTGTTATGAAATTATTTATAAGTCTGTTTGTAAAGTTCTTCCAGCTTGCCCTTTTCACCGGTTTCCTTGGTTACATGGTACTTAACCACGCGGACGCTGCGCAGTTTTTCCGTTTTTCCGTCGGTGGTCATTTCGATGTGGGCAAAGTGCTGTTCGTTAATCTTTTTGCCTTTGTCATTTTCAAACTGGCTGTCGTGATGCCCATCCAGTTCCGCAGTCCAGCGATAGGTATAAACCTGCGCGCCTTTCCTTTGGGGGGCGCTATTGAATGTCCAAATCCCGGCACGATGTTTCTTGGGATCTTTTTCTGCAATCTTAATGGGTTTTGCCTGTTTTTCAAATTCTTTAATGACTTCGTCCGTCATGGGCGGCAGTTTGTTCACATCGTCCAGATGCAGTGCATACCTGTACATACTGGATTTGGGAACCGGTTTAACTTTTGTCTGTTTTACTTCCGGCGCCTTATCCTGTTTCTGCGTCGTGGTGGTGGCAGGTTTCGGGTCTTCCTTCTTTTTATCGCCGCCGCCACAGCCCATGGTAGCAAATAACGATACAACAACAGCACCGGCCAGCAAGCCTTTGGTTATTTTGTTCATGTTGAATCATCCTCCTTAGCCTTTACTAGTTCTTAATTTGACGACATTAAGAATATATATATTTTACCATTTCACTCGAAACTTGTAAACATGCATTGCCTTTGCGCAGCGTTAAGGCAACACTGATTAGTTTTCCTTATAAAACCAGGATTTTTCCCCGTTTATAGACAATACTTTCCAACGGTCGTCCTGGTCAATGGTAACATACGCGTAAAACTTTCCGTTTGCCTCAAATAATTTGAAAACCGGATTGTAATTCCCTTCATGTTGGATTTTATAATGACCTGCTGCTACCGTTTTTAATACGCCGTTTTCATCCGTTTTTGACTTTGGATTTGGGCCCGCCCACTGGGGGGAATACGCGATCCAGTGATTATCCTTGGTGAATTCGTAACATACGATTCTCGCATTAGCCCAGCTGCGCAAGGTCCATTTTCCGAGAATGTCCGTATCCGCCACCGCCGGTTTTCCCGACATCTTTTTATATTCAAATGTTTCGCCGGGTTTCAGATAGTTAAAGCCGGACTCGGTAACGGTAAAGCGGATACCGGTCTGCGTTTTTTCAAAAATTCCCCGGAAGTCCTGGTCGTCATTGACAGAGCCCTGGTTGATGGACAGCTTATCGCCGCTGATGTTGGCATAGCCGTCGGCATGGGCCAGGCGGTAAAAGAAAAAGTCCACGTAATAGCCGCCGGTCTGTGGGTTGGCTTCCTTGATGGTCAGCGTGGAATGAGGATCGCTGGTACATTCCCAAGTCCCCAGGAACACTTTGTCTGTCTTTTCATAGTACATCGGGTCGCGCACATCCGGACCGGCGCCGTTGGGACCGGGCCCGGCAAACACGGCTCCATGGAACGCCATGGCAAAAATCAGAAAACAGACTGCTATTATTTTCTTAATCAATTGAAATCGCCTCCTTACCGTTTCAATATACGCGCGTGAAGGTTTTACTTCCACTGTCAGACTTTACTGCCGCAGTTTTCACAGAATTTGCTGTTGGCTTTTAGCGGCGCGCCACAGTTCTGACAATAGGACGTCTGTGCAGTACCGGCTGCTGCCGATGCGTTAGGTTCACCTGTCATGGGAATAGCATGCTGCGGATTATCCGGAGGCAGCGTGTCCTCAGTGGGACCGTCTGTCCGCTGTATTTCCTCCTGCCCTTCTTCCTGCATTTCTTCCGGCCGGTTGTTTTGCTTTAATTGTTTCTGGCGTTCAATCGCCTGCAGACGCAGTTGTTCTTTACGTGCCAGTCGGTCGGAAGCGATCTTGTTGCTTTTCCTGTTCTTTAAGAAGAAATGGAAACCGATGCCGGCAAGAAATACCAGAAACGCCGTGCCGGAAACGATACGTGTAAAACGCTTGGCTGCTTCAGCCTCCGGGCTTTCTTCGGTGCTCTTACCTTTTTTTCCGTCAGTCTTTTCGGTGTTTTTGTTGCTGCCCTCTTTATTCTTGTTTGCGTCGACCGTTGTTTTTTTGCCGTCTGTGTCAGGAGTTTCCTTTTTATCCGAACTGTTAGTAGTTACCGGTTGGCCTGCAACCGCTGCCAGAATATCCTCTCTGGCGGACAGGACCAGTTTGTTGACGGTGGTGACTTTCTGGTTAAATTTACTGTCTTTGCTTTTATTGGTCAGGGCAAAGACTTCGATGACTTCCAGTGTATCCGCGTCTTTCGGAACTGTGTAGTTCAGGAACACGCTGCTCATGTTTTCTTTCCGGAAATTCTCAGTCTTAATGACCGTGTCGCCTTTTTTCACGGTTACCTGCAAACGTATCAGGTTGGTACGACCTGTGATGGGAAGCTCCTTTGCATTCTTTAAGGAGCCGCTGATCACAAATTTAATTTTGCTTTCCGGTTTGATTTTGCCTACATAGGTGTGCCTCTTATCTTTTAGCCCTGCGTAGCGGAAATCTTCCGCCCCTTCCGCGTCTACCGTTATGGCGGTCAGTCCCTGTTCAACGATAGAAGCGGCAGGTACCCGTCGCAATTCAGCGAAACAGGGCAAAGAGAAAAGACAGAAAAGGACGGTAACAATTGTCAGCTTTGTGATGGTTTTACTGAAAGTTTTCATCATTCTCAGCTCCATTATCAATCATTCCTAAAATATAAACGCCGCTACATTATAATCGCCGCTGTGCTGCCAATTAAAATGAACAGCAGCGCACCACCTAAAAACAAACCTATACCGCCCATCATCCGCAGCGTTTTGATGAGCCCCCATCTTTCGCCGTTCTCATCCTTCACGCCTACGCCGAACATGGACAGTACGGTGAGCTTCCGTGAATCGCTGTCGCCAATGAGTTTTTCCTTGCCGTTTTCCAGAATCTCATAAATAAACGGATGGTCAAAGGCGTCCATGCGAAGCCCTTTTGACAGATACAGCAGGGCGATGATGAAGGCGATGCAATACCAGGCCGCACCGTATCCCGGGGAATAGCTGTCCATAAACTTTTCGCCTTCCTTCATGTCGACCCAACGGAAGAATGCGGCGATGATGGCCGGCAAAAACACCGTAACAAAGGTGTTCACAATAATGGAAACCATACGGCTCAACGGATAAAAACGAAGATGCACCGGTACCAGTTTTCCATCGTCGTTTCTCTCCCGGAAGACCGGCGTGTTATCGTAGGGGTTTTCCAAAACGTCTTCCCCTTCCGCGATGGAAAGGGTATTTCCCTTGCGTTCCGCTTTGGCGGCTTCCGTTTTCAATACAATGCTACGCACCACCTCACTGCTGTTTTGCGAAAACATAACCCCGTAAATGATAAAGGGCACGGAGGTGATATACAGGCCTACCCATGCATTGCCGAATAAAAATGTCAGGAGCAGGAAGGTGCCCAGGGTATACAGGAACCAGTTCCACAGCCAGGGCCTGGATTTTTTCTCGCGCCCGGTTGAGACGGCGATGCGTCCGGTCTGGCCGTTCATGACCGCAGTTACGCCCGTGTCTTTAAATCCGGCTTTGATAAAATAAACCGGAAGCAATACCGGCATGGTCAGCAGATTACCGGACCGTAAACGGATGTCGACGCCCTCGGTCTGCATGACCCGTTCCACTTCCGGCAGGAAATCTTCTTCCACTTCCTGCAGGATACGCTTTTCCGTCTGGGCGTCAGAAATGTCGGACAGTTTTACATTCTGTCCGGCAATATATCCGTATTCAAAAGGACGGGCTTCCGACCAGTCAAAGGGCTCCATGGCGTTTAACGTCAGGTTGTCCAGCTGTTTGGAAGTGTTCACCGCAGTGCCGTCCAGATATCCGTCGCAGTAAAAACTGCGCTGTGTTTCATCCCGGGTCACGGTGGCGGACACGGGTCCCCGGGCCAGCTGGTAAGGCAGGTAATATCCTTTGAACTGGTCCATGTTGGAAAGGACGGCCTGGCCTTCCGGCGTTTTTTCATTCTCGTGGGCCCACTCCAGCATCCGTTTTTTCGCCTCTTCCGGGGTGATAAAGAAAGGAATGATCAGTTCCGGCATCTGATCAGGACGCAGCAGATCCTTCCGGATCAGTTTGCTGCCGCAGAAGTCACAGGTACCGGAAGCCTCCCCTGCTTTGAAGATCACCTGGGCCCCGCAGGTAGGACAGGAGTGCTCTTCCAGAGCCTGGCCCGCCGAACCGGCTTTTATATTCTTTTTGTTCAGGTCGCGCCACTGGCTCATCTTCCGTTCCACTTCCTGGATACCGGAAACCTGCCCGCAGTTCGGGCAGCTGTAGGTCTGGCGTATAATGTCGAAACCTGCGGGAGCGCCGCAGTTTTTACAAAAAATACGAAGGGGATTCATTTTCTTTCGGGTTTCCTCCATGGCGTCGCGCTCCTTTCCACAAATTTGTAATAGATTTTGTAATAGATACTGTAAGGCTTGTTTCTAATTTACATTATATCACTACGGGCAGAAAAATTGTTAAAAATACGGAAATCATGTAAGAATTATTTAATTTAATTACGAATTTAACAAAACAGAATCTTTATTTTCGCGTATGAAATGTGTATAATAAAAAATAAGAGGAACCTTGCATTCCGAAAAGTATTGTAAAAGTATTTTATTTTTAATTTTTAATCATAAGGAGGTTCACAATGGGATTCTTTGGCAGCTTATTTGAAAAGAGACAGTGTTCTATCTGCGGAAAGGAAATGGGACTGACGGAACGCAAAGAATTGTCCGGTGGCAATCTGTGCGACGACTGTGCGGAAAAGCTTTCCGACTGGTTTTCCACAGAAGCCCGCAAAGCTTCCACTCCCCAGCAGATCAAGGAACAGCTTGCCTATCGGGAACAGAACCGGCAGGCTGTCGCGCAGTTCCATGCGACACGTACCATCGGCAAAAACACCAAGGTCTATGTGGATGAGATGAACCGGAAATTTATGGTTTCCAGCGCCAGCAATCTGCAGGATGATAATCCGGATGTGATTGACGCTTCCGCTATCACGAATGTTGCCGTTGATATTGACGAATCCAAACACGAACTGCGGACCAAGGACGAAGAAGGACGGAGCGTATCCTACAATCCCCCGCGTTATGATTTTTCCTATGATTTTTACGTAAACATCGATGTCAGCCATCCCTACTGCAGTCACAGGCGTATAAAAGTGAACAGCAGCAGCGTCTGGGTAAGGTACGACTATCTGCAGTCCAGAGGCATCACCGGTTTCGGCAATCGCAGCATGGGCACTTCCTTTAATGCAGGCGGAAACATGGGCACAGCGGCCGGCATCTTAGGCGCTGTTATCAACGGAATTCAGAGCAGCATGAACGCGAACAATCCTGGTGCCATGTATCCGCCGGATTATCAGGAAAATATGGCGATTGCGGAAGACATCCGCGCTTCGCTGATGAATCTGCGTAACCCGGGCTCCGTGCCGACTCCCGGCATGGGCATGGGTGCGAATGCGGGTATGGGAACCGTAGGCGGCGTGGCCGGCATGGCGGCCGCCGGTGGTATGGCAGCTGCCGGAATGTCGCAGCAGGGTTATCCGCAACAGGGTTATCCCGGACAGATGCCCCAACAGGGTTATCCGCAGCAGGGTTATCCCGGACAGATGCCCCAGCAGGGTTACCCGCAACAGGGTTATCCTGGACAAATGCCGCAGCAGGGTTATCCGCAACAACAGGGTTATCCAGGACAGATGCCTCAGCAAGGCTATCCGCAGCAAGGCTACCCGCAACAGATGCCCCAGCAGGGCTATCCGCAGCAAGGCTACCCGCAACAGATGCCCCAGCAGGGTTACCCGCAACAGGGTTACCCCGGACAGATGCCACAGCAGGGTTATCCGCAACAGGCAAACGCAGGCAGCTGGACCTGCCCCAACTGCGGAACGGCAAATCAGGGTCAGTTCTGCATAGGCTGCGGAGCACCGAAACAGTAACCGTTTGCATATCCTAAGGAAACACTGATTCATTCGTACAAATTCAATTAATCAGCGTCTCTCATAATAAAACTTTATATAACTTTTGATTCATAAAATTATAGCGCTCCTGTAAAGCAAGCAGGAGCGCTATTCGTTTGCCTTATTTACTTATTTATTTAGTTTTCCGTAATGAGAATCACACTTCACAACACTGCAACACTATTTACTCTTCCCGATTTTCCCGTTCCCAAAGCAAGCTTCCCAGCGTACTGAACAACTGCTCCGGATCAATGGGTTTGCTCAGATGAACATTCAGCCCGGCCTGTAAACTCCGCTGCACATCTTCATCGAAGGCGTTGGCAGTCAGGGCGACAATGGGAATTACTTTAGCGTCCGCCCTGTCCATGGCGCGGATGTTTGCGGTAGCGGTCAGTCCATCCATCTCCGGCATGCGGATATCCATAAGGATGGCGTCGTAATAATTTTCCGGATGCTCCGCGAACTTTTCTACCGCAATTTTGCCGTTGAGAGCATGGTCTACTTCAATCTCCTTCATGCTCAGCAGCATCATGACGATTTCCGCATTGATAGCCACATCTTCCGCCAGAAGGATACGGCGCCCCTTCAGTTCCGCCTTCCGTTCTTTCTGTATCGTGACAATGTTTTTCCGTTTCACAGCCTGACGGAATTCTTCCATCACATTTGTCGCAAACAACGGCTTGGCAATAAAGCTGTCCACACCGGCAGCGATGGCTTCTTCCGTAATATCGTCCCAGCGGTAAGCCGTCAGGATGATGATGGCGGATTCATTGCCCACGATCCCGCGAATCTGCCGTGACGTTTCCACCCCGTCCATCTCCGGCATTTTCCAGTCCACTAATATTAAATTATAGGGATCGCGCCGGGCATGCTGGAACCGTACTTTTTCCACCGCTTCCCTGCCGGACAATGCCGTATCCGCCGGGATGCCAACCTTTTCCAGCACCAGTCTTGCATGTTCGCAGGCAATGGAATCGTCGTCAATTACCAGCACTTTCATCTCGTGGGGGTTAAGTTCCGGTTCATCCATTGCATTGGTGCGTTGGGAATCCATAAGCGTAACGGTTACTGTAAATTTGGTGCCAACCCCCTTTTCGCTTTCCACTTCCAGCTTACCGTTCATTACGTCCACCATGTTTTTGGTGATGGCCATGCCCAAACCGGAACTTCCGTATTTACTGGTTGTAGAAGAATCCTCCTGGCTGAAGGCATCAAAAAGCTTCGGCAGGAATTCTTTACTCATACCGATGCCGGTATCTTTTATGACAAACTGCATCGACGATTTGTTATCGAAGCTGGCAACCCGTTCTACGGTAAAATCAATATGGCCCTCTTTCGGTGTAAACTTCACCGCATTACTTAAAATATTCAGGATGATCTGCCGCAGCTTCATATCGTCGCCGATATAATAGTCATCAATATGCCCTTTGATGTTGCAGCGGTAGTTGATGCCTTTCTCGGTGCACTGGCCGCTGACCAGCGTATTGATCTGTTCCAGCAGGTGCGAAATAGAAAACTCTTCATTCTTCAGGCTCATACGCCCGGATTCGATGCGCGACATATCCAGGATGTCGTTGATCAGATGCAGCAGATGCTGGGCCGAGTCCCCGATTTTTTCCAGATATTCTTTCGTGGATGGGGAAAGACCCTTTTCGCTGAGGGCGATATTATCCAGACCGATGATGGCGTTCATGGGGGTACGGATTTCGTGGCTCATGTTGGAAAGGAACGCGGTTTTGGCTTTGTTTGCTTCCTCAGCTACCGTAAGGGCGTCGCTGAGCGCCTGATTCTTTGCCATGTCCTCCCGGGTTTCCTGGTCAACATCCGTAAAGCCCACACCAATCGCATGGACGATGTGGTCCTCCCGGTCCTCCGCATGACGGACGCCGGCCATGCGAAGCATCTCGTAGGTTTCTTTCCCGTCCCGGTTCACAAGGTAACGGTAGCTGATTACGAGACCTTTTTCCAGCGCCGCCCGTATGGATTCCGGGTTAATAAAGTTCAGGAAACCTTCCCGGTAACTGTCTGTAACAAACTTTTCCGCATACTTGGTAAATAATTCATGGAAGCAAACGTTCTCCCCTTCTTTCGGCGCGCCGGGAAGTTTGGAGCCGGAACGGACACAGATGCTCTGGTCGGTATCCAGGTCTACAAAATAAACGCTTCGGTAATCGGAAGCCAGCGCCGTGATCATCTTATCCTGACGTACACGCTGCTTTTCCTGTTCCAGCAGCTTCTCCTGCAGGGACAGGCGTTGCTCCAGTTCCTGCTGCTTTACCCGGGTCTCCGCTTCAAAGGTTTCTTTTTCCAGTTCCAGCCTGGCGGCACGGCGCATCTGCCGCAGCATGAACATAAACATAGCCATCAGTACGGCCGCGGTCAGAAGGATCTGCGCCAGGTTGCGCGACATCATACTGTTGGTAATGGAACTGATCTGTTCACTGATCAGGCTTTCCCGGATCAGGTAGGTAAGCATCCAGGTTGTCCCCTTGATAGGAACATAATACATGGTTTCCGCGATTTTATTATATGTGAAAGAAACATAACCGTCTTTTCCCCTGGCAAAATCCTGTTTCATCTTTTCCAGGGAGTTTCCGGAGTCAAAGATGGCGGATTCCATCGCCTGCAGCAGATTGGTATCGGCAGACAGACCGCCCAGTACCACATTCGTCAGCGGGATTCCGGCTTTTGTATAAATGTTACAAAACGTGGTTTTGTTGCCATCGGCCTGCAGGGAAACGCCTTCCAGCATACGCTGCATGTCGATTTCCATGAAGCTTGCAACCAGCGTCTGCCCGTTAAACGGGAGTTTTTTCAGTGGAATGGCGATGATTACACTTTTGTTTTTGGCTTCGATATTCTTTATGGAAATCTCAGGACCTGTGAGAGCCCGGTAATCAAACTGGTAGGAATCAATATCATTCTGCAGTCCCTGGGCCGTATAAATCAGCCCGTTGCTGTCCACAAAGGCAAACTTTTCCAGCCCGTACAATTGTTTCATCCTGCGCTGGAATGCCTGCAGATGGTCTATGTCCTGCAAATCGTAAGGCTCAAGCAGACCCGTTGCCACCTGGAAATTATCAATCGTCTTTTTGAGGTTGGACGCAATGACCTGTTCCCGCCGCCCTGCCAGTTCGTCAAGATATAACAGGCTGACGGAACGTACGGCATCTTCGGTATCTTTTTTTGCGATCCGGCCCATCCACATGGTGCCAAAGATCAAGATAACCGATACAATGATACCGCCTATGATCGCGGCTTTCTTAATTCCGTTTGATTTGCTGCTTTCCATATTATTGGCCATTGTGTATCACGCTCCTGTATGTTTTGCACCGTTCTGTTTGGCAAGAGCCTGTGCTTCCGCAAATTTCTGCTCCCGTCTGATCTGGGCGTCGATGTTGCTGACACCTACCACAACGTGGCGGCTGTCATTTTCGGAATCTTCCATGAGAATGATTTTCATATGGGCATATACGCTTTTTCCGCCGTTAACCAGGCGGTAGGTAACCGAGATACTTCCGTTTTCATTCAATTCCTTCAGCATGTTTTCTTTGTTCAGCACGTAAAGCACTGTCTCAAGATCGTCTTCATGAACCGCAAGGGGCGCATTGTGCAGACAGCTTTCAAAGAAATCAATGCCGTTGTTTTCCGTTTGCAGTTCCTTGTATTTATCGGCGGAGCTGAATTCAATGAAGGCGTTTGTATCCAGGTTCACATAATAAATGCTGAAATACTCGCCGGCCAGCGCCTGGGCAATGCGGGCATAGGTCAGGCTGTCCCTGTGTACTTTCTGCAGTTTCGTCTCCTGTGTCTGCCGGTACAGCGACTGGGTATGAATATTACTGATGCCGATGACCACGCCCCGGCTTTCACTGCCGGGCCGCGCCAGCTTCAGGCGACAGTATTCCGTCTGACCATTCGCCAGCTTTCGATAATCGATGGAGTATACCGGCATTTTGTCCAGCAGGCTGATTACTTCTTTCTTCTCCATGACAGCCAGTATTTTTTCCAGGTCTTCCGGATGAATCACTTTTTTTAAGTTCTTCCTGCACTCCCGGAAAAAGCTGGAGCCGCTGTGCTCCAGATGCAGATCCGCATAGGCGTCTTCCGTTTTAAACGCTGTATATTCTTCCGTGTCCAGATCTACATAATACACTCTTTCAAAATCGCTGGAAAGAGCATGGGCGATGCCATACAACTCTACGATTTTCAGCTTTTGCTCCGCTTCCGCAGAAGCGTTCCCTTCTGCGTCTGCATCCTGTTCCGAATGGCTGCCTTCCATAGCGGCAACCTCCCGGTTCGGTTTTGTAACATCTGCCGATTCAGACACAGCCTGTTGTTTCTTCTGTATAATAAATGTTTCAAATTCTTCCGCCGGTACCGGCCTGGAAAAATAATATCCCTGTACAATGTCGCAGCCCAACGCTTTTAACGTGGTGAGCTGTTCTTCCGTTTCCACCCCTTCTGCAATCACTGGCACCTTCAGATACTCCGCAATGTCGATGATCAGCTCGATCATGCGGGTATCCTTTCGCTCGCTGAACGCAGTGCGGATAAATTTCATGTCCAGCTTCAGCGCGTCGATGGGCAGCATGGACAACATATTCAGGGACGAATACCCGGTTCCGAAATCATCCATCTCAATGCGGAAGCCTAACTTACGGAGCTGCTTTACGATGTTGATAATCTGTATGGAATTATCGGTGTAGGCGGATTCCGTAATTTCCAGCAGGTACTCTGCCGTGGTTAACCGGTTTTCTTCAATAATTTTTTTAAATATGGAAATAAGTTCCGGATCATACATATCCACGCGGGATACATTGACCGATACCGGCACGGTAACGCCCAGCGTATCTTTCCAACGGCGGATCTGTGCGGCGGCTTCCTGCCAGACGTAATGGTCCAGCTTCTGGACCAGGCCGTTGTCTTCCAGCAGCGGAATAAACAGACCGGGGTCGATCATGCCCAGCCGGGGATGTTTCCAGCGGACCAGCGCTTCCGCACTGGAAAGGACAGGCACATCCTTACGCACGTCAAATTTAGGCTGGTAATAAACCTGGAACTGGCGCTGCTCCAGCGCACTCCGGAAATCATCCAGCAACTGCTCTTCATACAGTTTTTCGTTATGAAGTTTATTATCATAATACGAAATCGTCTGTCCATACTTGTTTCGTCCGGTGTCGGCCGCCATCTTTGCCCGGTCAAAACGCCGTTCGATATCAATGCTTTTATCTACGTCAGGATACACTCCCATACGCAGATGAAACCGGTTTCCGGATTCGGCCGCGTTATCATCAAAATCCGAGGCTGCCTGCTCCATCATTTCTTTATAATGCTCGCCGTGGCGGCAATAGATCAAAAACGTATCCGCCTCCAGACGACAGGCAAAGCCGCCGGATTTGCGGAGCAGCACCCGGATCAGATCCGCAAGATGGCGAAGCACTGTGTTACCGTATTCCTTGCCATACCGTTCGTTGATGTTATGAAAATGATTGATGTTTACCAGGATCGCGTCCATGGGGATTTCTTTGTTACGCAAATCAAACTGTTCGGCATAACGGAAAAAATATTCACGGTTGTAGAGTCCGGTCAGGGAATCCTTTTCCGTTGACTGGATCAGTTTCCGGTCTTCCTCCAACTCAATGGTGCGCTTTACCCGGGCCATGATAATTTCCGGCAACGGGTACGGTTTGGGAATAAAATCGCTGGCGCCCAGCTGCAGGCTGGGAACTTCTGATTTGTGATCGGAAGTCAGCACAATCACGGGAATATGTTTCATTTCTTTATTGCTCTTGATCAGCTTCAGCAAATCAAGCCCGTGTATCCCCGGCATAACCAAATCCAATAAGATCAGCGCCAGATCGTTTCTGTGATCGCGGATGGCAGCCAGCCCTTTTTTGCCGTCCTCCGCAAAAATTACATGATACTCTTCCGAAAGAATCTGCCCGAGAATCTCCCGGTTGATCAGTTCGTCGTCCACAACCAGTACCATTAGCTTTTTATTTTCAGGAGTAAATTGTTCCTCCGTCTGAAGCATAGACTATCCTTCTTTCTAATTTGTGAACTATGTTATTTCCTGCAGCTTCATCAGCATATTATAAACGGTAATCAGCGGCAGCCCTACTACATTATCGTAACTGCCTTCGATCCGTGCCACCAGCGTAGCGCCTTTGCCCTGAATGCCGTATGCGCCGGCCTTGTCCAGCGGCTCGCCGGTGCTGACATACCGGTCAATTCTTTTTTCCGTAAGCTTACGGAAGTGCACGTTGGTGGTGATGACCTGCAGCATCGTCTTATCCCGATACAAAACGACAGCCGCCGTTTTGACTTCGTGCACGTTGCCGCTCAGCTGTCTGAGCATGTCCTTCGCGTTGTCCGGGTCTGTGGGTTTGCCTAATATTTTATTTCCCAGTACGACAATGGTATCGGCGGCGATGACCGGCGTCCAGGTTCCCGTCACGGCCGCGGCAGCCTTGCCTTTGCCCAACGCGTTATAGGCGCAGACAAGATCTGCGTCCCGGTACTGGGAAAGCAGCACCAGATCTTTTTCGCAAAACGTTACGTCCTGCTGCGTGGAATCCGCAGACAAAAAGTTTTTTCGTAATTGTATCAACTGCTCCGTTGCCTCGTTTACCGTCTCCACTTCCGCAAACGGAAGAGAACGTACTTCCACGTCCCAGCCAATTTGCTTCAGTAAATCATAACGGCGGGGCGACCCGGAGGCCAGAATAATTTTCATGATGATTACACCTTTATCATTTGGATATACGCTGTGAAAACATAAAAAGTTTTTTCTTATTAAATCACTTTAAATTTAAATCACTTTACATCATTGCATAATTAACCAATTCTATTTTACCACATTCTCCGAAAAATGTTACATAATATAGAAATAATTCTTGTTAATTTTTTTGCCGGGTTCATATACTATGCAAAAAAAATCGCCTGTCACATGACAGGCGATACTACACAACACGAATCCTAAAAATTGTATTTTGGAATGCAATGGTTTCTATATTATGAAATTGCATTTTAAAACGCGATAGCTTCTATACTATGAATTTGCGTTCTGGAATGCGATGGCTTCTTTCGGATCCAGGGGCTTGCTGAAATAATACCCCTGAATGGTGTCTGCGCCAAATTCTTTCAG
>ONAV01000090.1 GCA_900315925.1 uncultured Selenomonadales bacterium
ATGTGGGAAGAGCCCTGCCTCAGCGGCACAAAAGGCGCCGGAACCGTGTTCTTCACTGGCTGCAATCTGCACTGTTGTTACTGTCAGAATTACGAGATCAGCTGCCTGAACAAAGGAAAGGAAATCTCCGTATCAAGGCTGAAAGAAATCTATCATGAACTGATTGACAAGGGCGTACACAATATTGACTTAGTCACCCCTACCCACTTCGCCTATTCCATTCTGCAAAGCCTGGACGAGAAGCTGCCGGTACCCGTGGTATACAACAGCAGCGGCTTTGAAGCCACGGACACGCTGCTGAAATTCGAAGGCAAGGTACAGATCTGGCTGCCGGATCTGAAATACAGCGACGATACGCTGGCGCTGAAATACAGCAATGCCTACGATTACTGGAACATCAGCCGGAAAGCCATTCTGGAAATGTTCCGGCAGGTCGGCCCCTACAGGCTGGATGCAGACGGCATCATGCAGAGCGGCGTCATCATCCGCCACCTGGTACTGCCCGGATATCTGGAAAACACGAAACGCGTCATTGACTGGGTGGCGCAGACCTTTAAACCCGGGGATGTGATGTTCAGCCTCATGCACCAGTACGTACCCTGCGGCCGTGCCAACGAATACCCGGAACTGAACCGGAAGGTAACACCGGAAGAATACAAAGAAGTGGAAGATTATCTCTTCGACAGCGGTATCGAAGACGGGTTCGTGCAGGAAGAAGAATCGGCCTGCGGAGAATTCATCCCCTGCTTTGACGGAACCGGAGTATAATGCTCCGATTTTGTCCGCATACTTGTGCGTACATAAAAGTTGCAGCTTACATGCCCGGGCTGACGCCGCCTGAATAAGCGTCGCGTGCCCCGCAGGGCGCGAGGAACTTGTGCTTTTGTTGAGCGTTGACGGGGCAACCCGTGAGGGTCCCAGTCTGACGATATCGAGCAACGCGAGCAGAGTGAGCGTGCGCAGTGAGGAAGTGGGAGGCGGATTGCCCCGTCAACGCGACCCGAAGCGTTAGCGACGCGCTATGAAGGCGGCGCCACCCGGGCAGGACGATGTACAAATTTCATTTTTTTATTGACGCCATCGCAATTTCCTACTATAATTAGGAGTGGTTTGTAAAGGTTCAACCAACATATTGCGTTAAAACACTTTGCAACGTTTCAGACGGGGATACGTCAATAACGTGCCCCAAAAGTAAATGGAATCTCTGACCGGGGAGGGTAAGCAGGAGGTTCTATAGCGCCAGGCCCTGAATGGGTGACGAGGATTGGCAGTTGTCGAAAGACTCGGCGGATGCTGCCACGGTGCGCAGTGCATCGTGAAAGGGAAAGCAAAAAGCGGAATTAAAACCGTAACAGAGGTTCTCTTATCACTGAAAGAAGTTACAAAATCAGAAAACTGTAAAAAGACAAAAGGAGAATGAAATAATGAGAGTCGTTATTCAGGATAATTATGAAAAAATGTGCCTTTGGGCCGCCAACTATATTGCAAACCGTATTAAAGCCCATAACGCAGGTCCCGAAAAGGATCGTCCGTTCGTACTGGGTCTGCCCACCGGGTCTTCCCCTATCGGCGTGTATAAGGAACTGGCCCGCATGAACAAGGCCGGGGAACTGAGCTTCGCCAACGTGGTGACCTTCAACATGGACGAATACCTGGGCCTGCCCCACGAACATGACCAGTCCTACTGGTACTTCATGCACGACAATTTCTTTAATCACCTGGTGGACATGAAACCGGAGAACATCAACATTCTCAACGGTATGACCAAAGATCCGGTGAAGGAATGCGCGGATTACGAAGCCAAGATTGCTTCCTACGGCGGCATCGACCTGTTCATGGGCGGCATCGGCGTGGACGGCCACATTGCGTTCAACGAGCCCTTCACCAGCCTGGCTTCCCGTACCGGCCTGCGGAACCTGACCACGGACACCCGTATCGTCAACTCCCGTTTCTTTGGCAACGATCCGGAAAAGGTTCCCTCCCAGGCGCTGTCTGTCGGCGTTGGCACCGTAACGGATTCCAAGGAAGTGCTGATCCTGATCAACGGCCACAACAAAGCCAGAGCGTTGGCGGCTACCGTAGAAGGCGGCATGTCCCACAAATGGACCTGCAGCGCCCTGCAGATGCACAACGGCGCGATCATCGCCTGCGATGAGGCGGCCTGCGGTGAACTGACCGTAGACACCTACAAATATTTCCTGGATATCGAAAAGAAGGAGAGATTGTAATTCATGTATACCATTACCGATCTGTATGATCTGGATCATACCCTGGCTGCCGATTACCTGAAAGGCTTCACCTATCCCTGGGAAGCCCTGAAAGGCATCAAGGAACTGATCCTGAAGCTGGGCCCTACTCTGGGCGCTGACTATGAAGAAGTAAAGCCCCAGGTCTGGGTTCATAAAACCGCAACCGTCTTCCCCACCGCGTATCTGGGTGCGCCCTGTATTATCGGGCCTAACACGGAAGTCCGTCACGGCGCTTTTATCCGCGGCACCGCATTAGTGGGCGCGGATTGCGTAGTGGGCAACTCCGTGGAACTGAAAAACGTAATTTTATTTGATCATGTACAGACTCCCCATTACAACTATGTTGGCGACAGCATCCTGGGTTATTACAGCCACATGGGCGCCGGCAGCATCACCAGCAACGTAAAGGCGGATAAAAAACTGGTTGTCGTCCACAACGGGACGGAACAGATTGAAACCGGCATCAAGAAGTTCGGCGCCATGCTGGGGGACCACGTGGAAGTCGGCTGCAACGCGGTTATGAACCCGGGCACGGTCATCGGCCGGAACAGCAATGTCTATCCCACCTCCTGT
>ONAV01000018.1 GCA_900315925.1 uncultured Selenomonadales bacterium
GCTGCTGAAGGATAAACGGGATGAAATGGTCCGCCAGTTCATGCTGCACATCCGCCGCAACCACGCGCTGCGCCTGGAAGTGGAGAAAGCCCTGCAGGGGGTGTCCACCCGCTTTGCCATGGCAAAAGCGCAGATGGGCGCGCTGCGGATCAGCGAGGCCCTGTTGTATCCGGCCCGCGCGGCGGTTTACGAAGTGGGCATGCATAACGTGATGAGCGTCGACGTTCCCACCATTAAATTTACCGGGGGCGACGAAGACACGGAGATTCCCTACGCCTTCACCTTTACCTCCAGCTCCCTGGACAACGCGGTGGTGGAACTGTCCGCGCTGCTGCCCAAACTGCTGGAACTGGCAGAAGTGGAAAAAACCTGTAACCTGCTGGCGGATGAAATCGAAAAGACCCGCCGCCGTGTTAATGCGCTGGAATACGTCATGATCCCCGAGATGCAGACCAACATCAAGTTCATCACCATGAAACTGGCCGAAAACGAACGGGCCAGCACCGTACGCCTCATGAAGGCCAAGGACATGATGGCCGCCCAGGAAGCGAAAGCACAGGCAGAAAGAGCAGCCAAGCAGGCGGTATAGTCCAGTTCGGAATTCGGAAGTTGAAACAAGTTAAGTTAGGTTAAGTTATATTTCGGATCTGCACTCTGTATGTTCGGGTAGTGCAGACCCGATCCGCTTAGTACAGAACAGTAATACAAGATTCAACAGTAAGGGAGGGCAGATATGAAAGAATATACATTTCACTACGGACGAGGCACCAAACGCTTTTCCCTGGACGAAAGTAAAGTAATTAAAGAGATCCGTATGCCAGAGACTCCGGTGATGGAGGACATTCCCCAAGGGGTGCTGGATGCCATTTATCATCCCATCGGCACAGAGCCTATTGACAAACTCATCAAACCGGGCCAGACCGTGACTTTCATCTGCAACGACCCCACCCGGGTGGCCAACAGCTTCGACTTTATGCCGGTGCTGGTAAACGAGCTGAACAAGCTGGGCATTCCCGACGAAAACATGCAGATCGTGTTCAGCCTGGGCACACACCGCCTCATGAGCTATGAGGAAATGGTGGAAGGCGTGGGCGCGGAAGTGGCCGGCCGAATCAAAATGTTCAACAGCGACGCCAAGATTGCGGAAGACTTTGAATATTTCGGCGCTACCAGCCGTTTCACCCCGGTGCTGATCAACAAACGGATCTGCCACAGCGACCATATCATCCTGACCGGCACCATCGTGCACCACTATTTCAGCGGGTACGGCGGAGGCCGTAAGGCCGTGCTGCCGGGCTGCGCCGCCATGGAAACCGTGCGCCACAACCACAGCTTCATGCTGGATCCGGCGTCGGGCATCGGCAAAATGGAAGGCAACCCCGTGTACGACGACCAGATGGAAGGTGTGGCCCTGTGGGCGGAGGCCATGAAGAAGCGGAGCACCAGCGTGTTCCTGTTCAATGCGATCCTGGACGCGGAGCACCGGTTCCTGCGCATGTTCGCCGGGGACTACATCGCGGCCCATAAAGAAGCCTGCAAGTTCGTGGACCAGGTCTACGGCGTAAAGATTCCGAAGCAGGCGGACGTGGTCATCGCCTCCTGCGGCGGTTACCCGAAAGACATCAATGTGTACCAAATGCAGAAGACCATGGACAATGCCGTACTGGCCTGCCGGGAAGGCGGGGTGGTAATTCTGCTGGCGGAATGCGAAGAAGGCAGCGGCAGCGCCGTGCTGGAAGAAACCTGCAAACGCCTGGGCAGCATTGAAGCCATAGAAAAAGAAATCAAAGACCGGTTCGTCATCGGGGCCAACAAAGCCTATGCCGTGACCCGTCTTTTCAAGAAAGCCCACTTTATTTTAGTGACCGCCTTAGACCGTCAGATGGCGAAAGATATGCTCTTTGACGGAGCCGTGGACACGGTGGAAGAAGCCCTGGCCGCCGCGGAACAATACGTGGGCAAAGACTACAGCGTGGTGCTGATGCCTACGGGCAGCCTCACCGTACCGCTGGTGGAAGGGTAACGTAAATCTGTTACAGTAATCAACGGTTACCGTACGTAAGAGAGAGTCATACCGATGCTGCGTCATGCAGCAATCCGGTACTGTTTGCTTCACAAAAAAAAAGCCTCTCCGGCCATACGCAAGGATGCATGGCCGCGGGAGGCTTTGCTGCGAAAAAATGTTTTTGATGTAAAAAAGTTTTTGTTGTGAAAAAGAAAGTTCCCCACGCAAGGAAAGATAATATTTCACAAGACCGCCTTCCGCCAAAATACGTTGCGGAAGACCGCCTTGTGCCATAAGAAAACAAGCAGGTAAATACTATGCAAGAATCCCGTTTCACCGTATTTTTACGACAACTGCAAACCGATCTGAAAGGCTTTGCCTGGTTCAACGTGCTGTTCTTCCTGTTCCGCATCGCCTTCATCTTGTTGTTCGGCAGCCAGCTGGTGCAGGGGCTGTTTACGGCGGATACGGCGACCGCCTTATGGATCGGCATGCGCATGAGCTTGAAGACCGCCGGCGCTATCATGCTGCTGGGCGCCGTCCTGAGCACGGTCCCCAAACTGTTCTTCCGCAAATGGAAGGCAGACACGATTCGATACTACTGGTATGCGCTGTGCAATTTCGTTTTTACCATATTATTTTTTGCCCGCATCCCATACTATAAAATTTTTAATTCCGGCTACAACCTGATGCTCATCAACGGAAAACACGATGACATCAAAGCCATTATCCTGACAGCCGTACAGGAATACGGCCTTCTGTGGCGCCTTCCGCTGGCGCTGCTTCTGGCCGCCATCCTTTGCGTGCTGCTGAAACACTGGCTGCGGACTCCGACCCACGCCTTTGTGACCCACAGCCGGAAGGAAACCGTCGGCAAATCCGTGCTGATCCTGGCCGGCATCACCGTATTCTGGGTGTTCGTCCGGTTTGGGGGCTCCTTTGGCTATACTCATTCCGTCAACTGGGAAAACGCCTCGCGGCTGCGGTCGAATCTGCTGAACGAAGCAGTGCTGGACGACGGGCAGGCCCTGTACCGGGTCCACAGCATGCACAAACGCATGAAAAAAACCACGGAAGTCACCTTTACGGCGGAAGAACTGCGTAAAAAAATTGCCGCCACCGGCGGAAACCCGGACAAGGCAACGATTGATGAAGCCTACCGTCACATCATCACCGAAGAAAAATTGAAGACCCAGCCCCGCCACGTGGTGCTGGTACTGGGAGAATCCTATGCCCAGTGGCCGTTGCTGCCCCAGTTTGACAGCGTAGGCACCTACCTGGCGGAAAAAGGACGCAAGTTCGCGGCCTCACCCCAGGCCATGCAGACACAGTACATGCTGGCCCACGGCACCGGAACCATGCCGGCGGTGAACGGCTTCGTCTCCGGCCTGCCCGATACGGGCATCTACCTCAATTACGAAAAAGAAAGCTACGAAGAAACCTACAGCGCCGGCATCGGCTCCGTTATGAAACAGTTAGGCTACAAAACCATTTTCTGGTACGGAGGCTTTGGCGCCTGGCAGAACGTGGAACGCTTTGTCCGGGCCCAGCATTTCGACGAATTCCGGGATGCCAGCAGCTTCTCCGAACATAAGGGAGGCAATGCCTGGGGCGTACCGGACAAAGTGCTGTTCGACAACGCGGCGAACTACATCAAACAGCATACAAACGAAAAAATTTTCCACCTGATCCTGACCACCACCAACCATCCGCCTTACACCATCGATCTGAAAGCAGCCGGCTTTGACAGCGAACGGGTCCAAAAGAATCTGCCGGACACCATCCCCACCGATGCCAACACTCTGAACGAACTGGGGCACATCTGGTACTGCGATCACGTGATGGGGGAATTTGTGGAAGAAACGGAAAAAGCCGTTCCGGACTCCCTGTTCGTCATTACCGGCGACCACGGGGAACGGTTCAGCTTTGCCAAGGAAATGGACCTGCAAACCCTGGCCTCCATTCCCTGCATCTTTTACGGTAAAGGCATCGACCCGGCCTGGCTGCCGGAAAAACAGTTCGGCTCCGCCCTGCAGGTAGCGCCTACCCTGGCCGTATTAGCAGGTCGTAAGGGAGACACTTACACCAGTCTGGTACCGGATCTGCTGCAAAAACAGGACTTCGTGTTCAACCACCGGCTGTGGGGTGACGCGACCGGCATGCATGAACAAAGCCTGCAGGAACCGGAACCGACGCCACCCGCATCCAGTTCAAGTAGCGCCGATACAGGTAAGTCCAATACAACCGGCAACCCTGCAGATAAAAACATATCCGAAACAGACCATAACCCGGCAAAAAAATTCATGACCGCGGCCAACCGAAAGCAGATAGAACAACTGCGGCAGATTGCGGCCTGGCGGATCCTGAAAGGGAACCGGATAAAATAACCGCGGTATAGTTCCCTTTATATATAAAAAATGGTATAATAATGTGATAAAACAGCAACTGCAGGACTGCGATGGAAGGGCTTTTTACATTTTGTAAATCTTTCTGCAGCTAAAATGTTTTATACAACAAACGAAAAAGCAATCGGTTTTGCTTACAAAACGAACAGCTATGCTGACATTTTAGGAGACCACAATGGACGAAAGCATTTTGCGGGAAGCGGGGCACCGCCTGTACGTAACCAGCCGCCTGAAAGAAATGAAGCGGTATCTGGTCTTTCGCGCCCGGTGCCGGATGCATAAAGAAATCATGGAAGACTTCCTTGATTTTTTTGCGGAGACCCAGCAGCGCAAAGATATCTTAAAAGGGACGCCTGCCTTTATCGAGCAGGTGACCCGGGCGTTCTTTTACAAAGATTCAACTTACGAAGAACGTTCCGCCCTGATCAAAAACCACGTGAAGTATATGGAAAAACACTTTACGCAGGACGCGCTGAGGCGGCTCTACATCGATGTAAATACCAAAGAGAACTGCGGTGAGCTGGTCCCGGTATGGGAAGATATTTTTGAAGACAAGCCCCTGTGCCTGTCCTTATATTTCCACGCGGGTCAGTATAAGGAAGGCTGCCTGTCCCTGATCCTGACCTGGGACGGAGCCCCCTTTTACCAGATTATGTTCTGGTTCGGGCCCGACATGGAGAAAACCGGCGACGCCATCTGGATCGGCGCCCTCCAGGGCACACCCCACGGCAGCGACGCCATCAAACGGATGACCAAGGCCTTTTTCGGGTACCGGCCCAAAAATCTGATCTTCTACGGGCTCCGCAACCTGGCGCGGTGTCTGGGCATCAGCAAGATCTACGGCGTGACCAATGCAGGCTACTACGCCATGAACCATATCCGCCTCGACCGCAAGTTGAAAACCGATTTCGGCGCCTTCTGGGAAGAATGCGAAGGCAAGCCCTGTCAAACAGACTACCGGTTCTATGAGATGCCGGTGAAAGAATACCGCAAAGACATGAGCGAGCTGAAACCCTCCAAACGGGCCCAGCACCGCCGCCGGTTTGAAAAGCTGGATTCTATTGACGCGGCCTTTGATGCCAGCTGCAAAAAGCTGCTGAAAAGCTGACTCCCGATTACCGGCATGCTACTGCACAGGCCGGTAAAAAGGCCGGGGAAACCCGGCGCCGAAACCCTGCTTTAAAAAAATTCTCCTTATAAAGGACTTCACTTCATGATAAAAACGCTTCTTTCCGTTTTGGGATTTTTTGTAACCTTTACCGCAATTACAACCATTGCCATGCACGACTTCAGCCCCCGGCATACCCTGTTTCTGCTGGCAGACGCCATCCTGCTGACCGCCGGCGCGAAACTGCTGCAGGAGACGAAATCCTATTACAAAACCGTAGCGGCGGCCATGGCCGTGTTGTGTTCGGTTTTTGTAATCCGGTATGTCACCCCTACGGCGCTAAAAGTCTGGGACGTTGACATTTATGTCAGCTTCTGTCTTGGGCTGGTCAATATCGTGTTACTTGTTTCCGCCGTTCTGCCGCGGCCGGTGTTGCCGAAACTATTCCTGGGTCTGGCGGGCCTGGCGCTTTTTGCCCCGATCCTTCTGTGCTGGGGATACTATGCGACGGAACTTTCCTGGCTGAACGTAGACTCGGTGATGGCGGTTCTCCAGACCAATGCCGGGGAAGCGATGGAATATGTAAAAGACCGTACCGGAGCCTTCTCCGTACCGCTGGCGCTGCTGTTTGCCGCCTGCCTTGCCCTGTGGGTAAAGCTTGCCTCCCGGCTCACGGCAACCAAACATTCCTGGAAACGGATCGCAGGCCTTGTGTTCTTCCTGGTTTTGAATGTGGTGCTGGTGTTCCGCACCAGCGACAACTTTATGACCAGTATTTTCCGGGAGACAAAGGATTACCAGAAGAATTACAGCGAGTATGCCCGCCAGAAGGAGATGCGCAAGCAGAATCTGTCCCACATCATGTTGCAGGGCCAGACCGGCCAGAAAGGCATCTACGTCCTGGTTATTGGGGAATCCCAGAACCCGCTGCGCATGTCGGCCTACGGCTATCACTTACAAACGACCCCCTGGCTGGATTCCGTAAAAAATGAGCCCAACCTGCTGTTCTTCCAGCAGGCCTATTCCTGTCATGTACTGACGGTACCGGTCCTTACCTACGCGCTGACGGCCAAAAATCAGTACAACTCCCTGCAGCTGGAACAGGCGGTGTCGCTGATCGACGTAGCCAAAGCAGCCGGATACCGGACCGTCTGGCTCAGCAACCAGGTGCGGTATGGGGCCTGGGGCACGCCGATAACGGTGATTGCCGATGAAGCGGACCAGAAAATCTGGATCAACTCCCATCAGGGCAACACGCTGGACACGGAATACTATGACGGGGAACTGATCCGCCGCCTGCAGGATGTGAAACCCTCGGACAAAATGCTGATCGTGATCCATCTGATGGGCAATCATATTTCCTACCACAGCCGTTACCCGGCGGAGTTTGACAAGTTCAAAGCGGACGGGAAACGGAGCGAATACGACAACAGCATCCTGTATAACGACCATGTTATGCAGCAGCTGCTGGAGCAGGTGAACCGGTGGCCGGAGTTTAAAGGTCTCGTGTACTTTTCCGACCATGGGGAATCGGTGGACCGGGAACTGGCCCACAATCCGGACAATTTTATCTTTGAAATGTCCTACATTCCCCTGTACATGTATTTCTCGCCGGCGTATATCAAAGAGAACGAAAAAACATTTCAGACGCTTCGGGCCGCGCGGACCCATTGTTTCACCAACGATCTGGTTTTCAATACCATGCTTGGCATTATGGATATCCGCAACGAGGCTTTCTACGAAGCGGAAAACGATCTGGCTTCGCCTTCCTACAATGGGGATGTGAACCGGTTTAAAACCCTGTACGGAAAACGCAGCATCACGGAAGATGCGGACCGGAAAAAACGGCTTACAGGATCATTATGAGCAGGTTATGCATTATCATCTTAACGAAAAATGAAGAAAAAGATATAGAAGCTGCCGTGCAAAATGCCCGCCAATGCGCGGACGAAGTGCTGGTGGTGGATTCCGGCAGTACGGACCGGACGGTGGAACTGGCCAAAAAGAACGGCGCCCGCGTCGTATTCCGGGAATGGGATAACGATTTTGCCGCCCAGCGCAATTTCGCCCTGACACAGACAGCCGCAGACTGGGTGCTGTATTTGGACGCGGATGAACGTCTGAACGAGCCACTGGCAAAACGCATTTGCGATATCATGGCTGCAGATGCAAAAGAGGCAGCAATGAAAAAACAATACAGTTTTCAACGAAAGACAGTAGCGTTTGGCAAGAAGTTCAGCTACGGCCCGCTGCACCCGGACTGGGTGCCCCGTCTGTTTCCCCGGGAAAGCGTGACATGGGAGGGGAAAGTCCATGAACACCCGGAATGCAAGTTGCCCCTGGAAAAGCTGCCCGGGCATGTGGAACACTATACCTATAAAAGTTGGCAGGAATGGGCAGACAAAATGAGCAAGTATTCTTCTATCTGGGCTGAAGAAGCCTATAAAAACGGAAGGCGTACCACCTTGCCCGAAGCGTTGGTGCACGGCATCGGCAGCGTGTTTAGTATGCTGGTGGTTCAGCGGGGCTTTATGGATGGCTGGATGGGAATCTGCCTGAGCTGTATGTATTGTTTTTACACCATGCAGAAATATTTGAAGCTGCATGAAATGCAAAACGAAACATAATTCAAGATGGAACGCAATGTCATAATAACAATAGCAGACCGGAATTGTCTTTTAAACAGCCAGTGGAACCTATAAACAAGTTTAGGGAGAAAAAAGATTGGATAAACCACGATTATCTATCATTGTACCTGTTTACAATGTTGAAAAATACATTCACGCTGCGGTTGATTCAATACTGAATCAGACATTTACCGATTTTGAATTGATTTTGATAGATGATGGCTCTACCGATAGCAGTGGCAGCATATGTGACGAATATGCCGGAAAGGATTCCCGTGTCAAAGTGATTCATCAAAATCACGAGGGAGTCAGTGGCGTTCGCAACAAAGGAATCGGTTTAGCGCAGGGAGAGCTGATAGGTTTTGCGGACAGTGATGACACGATGGAAAAAACAATGTTCCGGGAAATGATTCAGCACCTGGATGACAATAATCTGGATATTGTTTGTACAGATGCCTTTGTAATCAGAAATGGAATAAAAACATTTCGTCCTCGATACCCGAACGATATGATCTTCAATCATGAGAGGGCTGTCAATGAGATCTTGAGTGATACGCTGGATAATGCTGTCTGGAATAAAGTTTACAGAAGAAAAGTAATAGGTAATATTCAATTTCCCACGGGTAGAGTTTATGAGGACGTGGCAACGGTATACAAGTTTGTAAATAATGCAGAGCGGATAGGATATCTATGCAAACCTTTATATCATTATATTAAAAGAAAAGGTTCTATTACCAATACATCCTTTAACATCAAAGGGAGGTATGACTGCTTCTGTGGTTATAAGGAGCGGGCAGAATTTGCTGAGCAGCAACAATTAGCATGTATGCACAGATGCGTCGTTTTGGCTCTGGAAACCGCATTATCTGCATTGACGGTATTTTATGCAGTTAATGAAAGTGTTGCATCGGATAAATATCAGGATGTGACCAGCTTTATAAAGAATCATGCACATCCCGAGTATGTGAGTCAGCTTAATTCTAAACACAGAGTACTTATGTATTGCTTTCTTCATTGTATTCCGGCGTATAAAACGTATGCGATTATTTCAGCAAAATGGAAAGAACTTTTGGGAGAGAGCTAAAAGATTTTTTAAAAAGGGTGCTGACTATATCTGTATTTTTAATAATGACGTTGCAGTTAAATTAAGAAAGACTGAGGTTTTTATACATTTAAAAACACCTTTTTAATTCAACAATCCGGAGGATGCGGAATATGAGAAGTTTTTGGAAAATGCTTCCGTTGGAATACATTTTAAATAAGCCAAAAACATTTAAGCAGACTAAGGACAGATTATACAGAGAATATAATCAGTGGGGAGCGGACGACTTGGAACAACAGTGGTTTGTCCGTTTCCTGCGTCATCATTTCCCGGAAAATAAAACAGTAGTTAATTTTTTCGGTCCGTTGCGGACGCCCTTTCTTATAAAAAGAAAATTTGAAGGGAAAAAAGTGTTTTTTACCGCTGAAGACGTGGAACATACTGGCACGCAACTTTGGTTTTATTACGGCGATTATTGTCTGAATTATGTAAATCTGGCTATGGGATTTGGAGAGCAGAAGAGTGAAAAGTATTTGCGATTCCCCTACTGGATTCTTACCACATTTTCGCCGGAAGATGATGAAAACCGGATTAGAAATCGAATCAGGCGAATCAATGAGACACGGTATGCTAAGAGTAACGAATGCGTATTAATCAATAAACATGATCCTGCGGGTACGCGCGAATTGGTTTATAACGGAGTAAAAGATATTCTGGATGTGAAGCTGGCTGGTAAATGGAAAAACAATACCCGGGAACTTTGGGATGAATACGACAATGACAAGGAACGGTATATGCGTACATTCAAGTTTAATATCTGTGCAGAGAATGATAATACGAAGTATTATGTTACGGAAAAAATCTTTGACGCCTTTATAGCAGACTGTATTCCTCTTTACTATGGCGCGTTGAATGATCCGGAACCGGGGTTAATTAACCGGGAGGCAGTCATTTTCTGGAATAAAGAGGGAAGCAATGCGGAAAACCGGGAAAAAATACTAAAATTAAAGAACAACGAAGTGTTTTACAAAGAATTTATGTCTCAGACCAAACTGTTGCCAGCTACAGAAGACTATGTGGTTGACCGTTTTTCAAAATTGAAAGAACAATTTGAAAGAATTTTAGCGTAAGTTATGCATTGGATTTTGTGAAATGGCTATGAAAGGCAGGAATTGATACATGCAAAAAACAGCCCTAATCACCGGCATCACCGGCCAGGACGGTTCGTATCTGGCGGAGCTTTTATTAGAAAAAGGTTATAACGTCCACGGCACTCACCGCCGTTCTTCCATTTCCAACATGGGGAGGATCGAGCACCTGCTGGACAAAATCACGCTGCATGACGGCGATCTTACAGACTCCTCTTCATTGGTGCGCATCATCAACCGGGTGAAACCGGATGAAATCTATAACCTGGCTGCCCAGAGCCATGTGCAGGTGTCCTTTGACGTGCCGGAGTATTCCGGGGACGTGGATGCGCTGGGCACCCTGCGGGTGCTGGAAGCAGTCCGTATCCTGGAACTGACAGAGAAAACAAAAATCTATCAGGCGTCTACATCGGAGCTGTACGGAAAAGTGGAAGAAGTGCCCCAAAGCGAAACGACACCCTTCCATCCCTATTCCCCCTATGCAGTGGCCAAGCAGTACGCCTTCTGGATGACCAAAGAGTACCGGGAAGCCTACGGCATGTTTGCCTGCAACGGCATTTTGTTCAACCATGAATCGGAACGGCGGGGAGAGACCTTTGTCACACGAAAAATCACCCTGGCGGCCGGACGCATTGCGGAAGGCCTGCAGGACCATCTGGAGCTGGGAAACATGGACAGCCTCCGGGACTGGGGCTACGCCAAAGACTATGTGGAATGCATGTGGCTGATTCTCCAGCAGGACAAGCCGGACGATTTTGTCATCGCTACCGGGGAACAGCATACGGTGCGGGATTTTACGGAAAAAGCCTTTGCGGTGAATGGCATCACCCTGCGCTGGGAAGGAACCGGCCTGGAAGAAAAAGGCTATGATGCAGACACCGGTAAAATGCTGGTGTGCGTGAACCCCCAGTGGTTCCGTCCCACGGACGTGGATAATCTGTGGGGGAATCCCACCAAAGCAAAAACCGTACTGGGGTGGAACCCGCAAAAGACCAGTTATGAAGAACTGATCCGCATTATGGCGGAGCATGACAGAATGCTGGCGAAACAGGAAAAAGCCATGCGGACAGTAAAATAGAAATTTTTATGTACAGGTTCCTGACCTGCCCGCAGGCTGAAAAACGGAGGGCGAAAACCGCAGGCTGAAAAGCGGAGAACCGAAGCGGGGCAGGCAGAACCTTTTGACAAGAGGCAGAGTATGGTGATGGAGAAAGACGCGAAAATTTATGTGGCCGGCCACCGGGGCATGGTGGGCAGCGCCATTGTGCGGGAACTGGAACGGCAGGGATATACCAACCTGATTACCCGCACCCATAAGGAACTGGATCTGACACGGCAGGACCAGGTGGAAAAATTCTTTGCCGATGAGAAACCGGAGTATGTGTTCCTGGCTGCCGCCAAAGTGGGAGGTATTCTGGGCAACGCTACGGCCAAGGCGGATTTTATGTACGAGAACATGATCCTGGAAATGAACGTGATCCACGCAGCCTGGAAAAACGGCTGCAAAAAGCTGGAGTTTTTAGGAAGCAGCTGCATCTATCCCCGACTGGCGCCGCAGCCCATGCCGGAAAGCTGCCTGCTGACCTCTTCGCTGGAACAGACCAACGAAGCCTATGCCCTGGCCAAGATCAGCGGCTTAAAATATTGCGAATACCTGAACGGGCAGTATGGCACGGATTATATTTCCGTGATGCCGACCAACCTGTACGGGCCCAACGACAATTACCATCCGGAACACAGCCATGTGCTGCCGGCGCTGATCCGCCGGTTCCATGAAGCGAAACTGGAAGGTAAAGAAAGCGTCACCTGCTGGGGGGACGGCTCGCCCTTGCGTGAATTTCTGTATGTGGACGATCTGGCCAACCTGTGCGTATTCTTAATGAACCATTACAGCGGCAACGAAACGGTAAACGCCGGAACCGGGAAAGAACTGACCATCAAAGAACTGACGGAACTGGTGGCCAAAGTGGTAGGCTACACCGGAAAGATTGAATGGGATACCACCAAGCCCAACGGTACGCCCCGGAAGCTGCTGGATGTAAGCAAAGCAAAGAAATTAGGCTGGACATACAAGACAGAACTGGAAGACGGGATCCGTCTTGCTTATGAAGACTTTTTACATAACCCCATGCGGGCGGAGAGATAGATATGAATATAATTCTTTTATCCGGCGGTTCGGGTAAACGGTTATGGCCCCTGTCCAATGACATCCGGTCCAAACAGTTTATCAAAATTTTCAAAAAACCAAATACCGATGCCTCCGCGTCGCCCAACGCGAATAATCCTGCAGGACAAAAGGCAGCGGCTTTCGCGGATGATACCTACGAATCCATGCTGCAGCGCGTCTACCGCCAGATCAAAGCGGCGGATCCGGAAGCCACGGTGACCCTTGCCACCGGCAAGTCCCAGGTGTCCGCCATCCATAACCAGCTGGGGGAGGGCGTGGGCATCAGCGTGGAACCCTGCCGGCGGGATACCTTCCCGGCCATTGCCCTGGCGACGGCGTACCTGCACGACGTAAAAGGCATTCCGGCAGACGAAGCGGTGGTGGTCTGCCCGGTGGATCCCTATGTGGACGAAGGGTATTTTGCAGCCCTTCACCAACTGTGGGAGTTAGCCCAACAAGGCACGGCCAACCTGGTGCTGATGGGCATCCATCCCACCTATCCCAGTGAAAAATACGGCTATATCATTCCGGAAACGAAAGATACGGTAGCAAAAGTTTCCACATTTAAAGAAAAGCCGGACGCCGCCACGGCGCGGCAGTATATTGATCAGGGGGGCCTGTGGAACGGCGGCGTGTTTGCCTACAAAATTTCCTATGTGCTGGAACGGGCCCGGCAGCTGCTTGCCTATACGGATTATGCCGACCTGTTCAGCCGCTACGATACCCTGACCAAAATTTCCTTTGACTATGCGGTAGTGGAACATGAACCGGATATTGCCGTGATGCGGTTTACCGGGGAATGGAAAGACCTGGGCACCTGGAACACCCTGACGGAAGCCATGGAGGAGAATGTGCTGGGGGACGCCCGGCTGAACGAAACCTGCCGCAACGTCCATGTTCTCAATGAACTGGGCATCCCGATCCTGGCCATGGGGCTGCAGGATGTGGTGATCGCGGCCTCCTCCGAGGGGATCCTGGTGGCGGACAAAGAGCAGAGCTCCTACATAAAACCCTTTGTGGACGCAATAGACCAGCAGGTGATGTTTGCGGAAAAAAGCTGGGGCCAGTACCAGGTGCTGGACGCGGAAGAAAACAGCATGACCATCAAAGTGACGCTGAACTCCGGCCACCGGATGAACTATCACAGCCACGATAAACGGGACGAGGTATGGACCGTGGTCAGCGGGAAAGGCCGGACCATCGTGGACGGCATGGAACAGCCTGTGAAAGCCGGGGACGTGATCACCATGGCGGCCGGCTGCAAACATACGGTGATCGCGGACACAAAGCTGCAGCTGATTGAAGTGCAGCTGGGAAACGACATCAGCGTAAACGATAAGCATAAGTATGAATTAGAGATCTGACGATGGGGAAACGCGTATGTTATCCGTAAAAACGGAAACGCCTGTGTCAGTCAGTAAAAAAGCAAAGTATTTAAAAAAGCAAAGCATTGAACATGAACCGAACGATTCCGTTTCTGCTGCAGCCTGCGGCGAAAGATTACCTGTGGGGCGGCAGCAGACTGCATGACGATTTTGGCAAAGAAATACAGATACGCCCCCTGGCGGAGACCTGGGAGTGCTCCACCCATCCGGACGGGCCCAGTGTGGTGGCATCCGGTGCGAATGCAGGAAAACTCCTGGGAGAAGTGTTGGAAGCGCACCCGGAGTATCTGGGGTCCCATCCCCTGCAGACCACCGGGGGCCGGCCGGAGCTGCCGATCCTGCTGAAGCTCATTGACGCCAAGCAGGACCTTTCGGTGCAGGTGCATCCGGACGACGCCTATGCCCTGGCCCATGAACACAGCCTGGGCAAGACGGAACTGTGGTATGTCCTTTCCGCCAAACCGAAGGCCAAAGTGGTGTATGGGTTTAACCAGGATGTCAGCGAAAAAACGGTGCGGCAGGCACTGAAGCAGGGCACCATTGCCAACTACCTGAACCACGTGCCGGTCCAAAAGGACGACGTGTTTTACATTGAAGCGGGCACGGTGCATGCCATCGGCGCCGGCGTGCTGGTGGCGGAGATTCAGGAAAGCTCCAACCTGACCTACCGTCTGTACGATTATGAACGGACGGATAAAAACGGAAACCATCGGGAACTGCATGTGGAGAAAGCCCTGCAGGTGATGAAGCGAAATTCTTCCGCGGCGCCCCGGCAGCCCATGCGGGTGCTGAACTATACCCGGGGCTGCGCCCGGGAACTGCTGATGCGCTGCAAGTACTTTCAGGCGGAGCGCCTGCTGCTGAATACGGAAAGTCACCGGCAGATGACGGACTTCCGCACGGAAGGCAACAGTTTCCACGTACTGTTGTGTACGGACGGCTGCGGCACCCTGTCCGGCGAAACCTGCATGCTGCCCTTTTTTAAAGGGGACTGCATCTTTGTTCCGGCCGGCAGCATTCCGCTGAAACTGCACGGCAAAGCCCAATTGCTGAACGTAAGTTGTTGAATGTGCAAAGATTCAGGGATACTGACAGACATCATTGATAATTCACTCTGCGTTGTGGAGCAAGAAGATATAAACGAAAAGTGTTTTTCAGGAGTAATTGTGTATGGGCAAAAAGGTTTCCATCATTATTCCGTGTTATAATCAGGGAATGTATGTGGCTGAAGCGATACAGTCCGCGCTGGACCAGACCTACGACAATATAGAGATCGTGTGTGTGAACGACGCTTCCACGGACAACAGCCGGAAGGTCATCCAAAAATTTGCCAATGAACATAATAATATTATTTTTATAGAAAACCCGGAAAACAAAGGAGTCGTTGATTCCCGCAATATAGCCATCAGCGCCTGCAGCGGCGAATACATTTTGCCGTTGGACGCGGACGACAAGATTATGCCCACCTATGTGGAAAAAGCGGCAACAATATTGGATGAAAATCCAAACACAGGGGTCGTGTACTGCAGGGTCCGACGGTTTGGCCTTAAAGAGGATGAATGGGCGTTAGGAAATTTTGAAACAGATATGCTATTCTGCAATTGCGTAGCTAATTGTTCCATGTTCCGGAAAGCTGATTTTATGGAAGTGGGACAATATAATCAGTACATGAAAAACGGATTGGAAGACTGGGATCTGTGGCTCGGGTTCATGGATAAAGGCTTTTCCTTTCATAAAATTGATGAAATGCTGCTGCTGTACAGAACGTATGAAGCAGAATCCAGGTCGAACCGGGCGCAGAAAAATGAAGACGAGCTGTTCCGTAACATAGTACGCAATCATCCGCAGCTGTACCTGGACAGCGATGCGTGTATCAGTAAAATATTTAAAATGGATTACCAGCCTAAATACAAAAAATACAAAAACCTATGGATTTTGTTTGTGGTAATTGCCGTTATGGAATTTTTAATTATTATTTTTTAATAACAGGTGCGGGTTTGTTTCTATAGAAGCAGTTCCTTCATCACGGTAGCAACTATGGATAAAAGCGTTTTTATCATCGTATTGAATTACAAAAATCTGGATGATACCATAGCCTGTCTGGCATCGATCCGCAAAATCACATATAATAATTATCATATCGTTGTCGTAGACAACGATTCCCGGGACGGTTCCTACGAATATCTGAAAGAGCATGAGAAGGATTGCTGTATCCTCCAGTCCGGTGAAAACCGCGGGTATGCGGCAGGAAACAATATCGGCATCCGGTATGCGCTGGAACAGGGTGCGGATTATGTCTGCATTTTAAATAATGATGTAGAAGCGGAACCGGATTTTCTGACAAAGCTAGTCCGGTATATGGAGTCTGCCCCGAACGTGGGAATGACGGGCCCCGTGGTGTATGAGTTTGCGGAACGGGACAGAATCCAGTCCGCCGGTTTTTCCATTACTGTGGGAAGAGGCGGCACCAAACCGCTGTTACAGGGAAAAACCAGAACTGCGATCAGCGCAGATAAAAAGGTGGAATTCTGTGACGGCCTCGGCGGAGCGTGCCTGTTGGTAAAGCGGGACGTGCTGGAAAAGGCCGGACCGATCCCGGAAAACTATTTCCTCTTTTTTGAGGAAATGGAATGGTGCCTGACCATTCGGAAAAACGGGTATAAACTGGCTACCGTACTCACGGCAGCGGTATACCACAAAGGCTCCGCAACACTGAAAAAGACCGGTACCCTAAGCCGGTATTATATGGCCCGGAACCAGGCGCTGTTCGTCCGACGGAACGGAACCGCGCTGGATCTATGCACCTTTCTTCTGACAAACGGGCTGGGGTATGTGTTTCGGTGCATTTTCTCCTCCCGCAGAGAGCTCCGGAAGATGGAATTAAAGGCCTTCCTGGAAGGCATGCGGATAGATAAAAACAGTAGTGCAATATAGACAGTATTCCCGAAAGTGAGTGAACCAAAAGATGCATTTTATATCAGACTGGTGGAAGCAAACTGAACCAAAACAGAAGATGGCACAGGTCATCGTAATTTTGATGGTGTTTGGTTTTTCCACCATGATCAGCGGTACGTCCCATGGCGTCCCGATGGGGATGGCAATTATCTATATTCTGTATGACTGCATACAAAAACGCAGCCTGTCAGGCTTTGCCATGCCCGGCAAACTGTGGATGGGGATCGTTGTCTTTCTGTCGTCCGTTGTACTGTCGTCGGTCTTGTTGGGCGATAAGCCAAGCATCCACATCGCCTTTCAATATGTGTACTGGGTTCTGCCGTTATTTCTTATGTTTTATTTGGGAAGGCAGGCGGATGTTAAATATGCGGCTGTGGGAGGCGCCATACTTTCCCTGCTGGTTTCCTCGTTGGACATGGTGTATTTGAATTATCTGATTACACAGGGTCAGAAATTTGCCGGAGTTCTCTCCGGCGGCAGGCTGGGGGCGTTTTTAAGGCACCCTAACGTGCACGCGCTTCTGGTGTTAGGCGTGTTGCCGCTGGTGTTTTGTGCGTTTAGGGATAAAACAATCCGTGCTAACAGATGGTTTGTTGCTTTGCAGATTACGGCTGCGGTGTTAGGGCTCTGGTCTTTATGGAAAACCGGCTCCCGGGGCGGTATGCTCGGTTTTTGTATGGGCGGGCTTTTTGTGTGCCTTGCCGTCCGTTTCCGTGAAAAAATCGGGCGGGTCGTTTTGGCGTTTATACTAATCTGTGCTATCATGGTTTCAGGCTATGCCTTTTTCGGCATTACACCCGGAAACCACGGCTATGACGATACCACCCGGCTGCGCATGCTTTCCTTCAGTTATGATATGTGGAAAGACCACAAATGGCTGGGCGTGGGGTTAGCAAACTGGCGAAAGGAATATATGGGCCATTATTTTAAAGAAGATGTGGTTCGGAAAGCGGCCTTGGAATATTATTTGGCGAAAATAAAAAGTAAAAACGAAAAATTCTCCGCTAAAACAGCGGCAGCAGTACAGAAGGCGGCCCTGCGGGAAGAAAGAAGCTTTTATATGCCGCACAATGCGGCAGCCTGGTTTTTCACAACTACGGGCAGTATAGGCGGTATTGGATATGTTTTCTTTGTGTTGTTTTATTTTTATATATTGGTACAAAAACTACGAGATCAACCCGGGAACTGGATGCTGGCAGCCGGTCTGTGGATCTTTCTGGCCATGAGTATCCACGGGTTCTTAGACATCGGTATCGTGGATAAAGGGGTGGCCCGTTTACTGTACCTGATGTTGGGGCTTACCTTAAGCTATGTCTGTGTCGAAAATGCAGCAGATCGTTTCTGAAACGTCCTGTTGTTTTTATAAAAAATAAAATTGAGGGGGATTAGTTATGTCAACAGTATTTGGAACTACACAGCTAAAAAATTTTGAGGCGTCTCTGGACGCACGGTCACAAGCCAGTGTGGCGTCCGCCATTGAAAGAATTACAGAAATAAAAAAACGGGGCGGAAAAGTCATGGTGGTAACCGGCAGCGGCCCGAACATTCACGAAGGGGTGACCACCCTGATCGCCGAACTGATCCGGGTGGGCATCGTGGACGCGGTGTCCACCAGCTCCGCCGTCATTTCCCATGAAATGGCAGGCTCTCTGGACCGGGTCTTCCGGGTAGATGCCAAAGCCCTGGGCATGGATATGGAAAAAATGCCCCGGGGCGACGTCTTTGAGTTCACCTGCATGACGGAAGAAGAACTGAACACGGTGCGGCGGGAAATGCCGCTGGACGAAGACGTATTACAGCGGGGGTCCAAGCTGCCCAAACAGAACGAAATCATCAAAGCCGCCGGGAACATGGCATACCCCATGGGGCTGCGGACCGAACGGCTGGCCCATGAAATTTTAGGCCTTGCCAGAATGTACGGCCTGCCATTTGAAACGGTAGCCGGCTGGGGCTGTGACGAACATACCATGCTGGGAGCTGCTGCCAAGAAAGGCGTGCCGGTGCTGGTGACCATTCCCCAGCTCATCGGCGGCGGAGCCGTCGGCATGTCCATCGGCGATTCTATCCCCGTGTCCCAGCGCTCCATGCGGCTGTCCCGGATGCTGGCGGACTGCGACGCCATCATCGAAAGCGCTGTGGCCCTGACCCAGGAGATCCACGACGGTCCCTTCGAATGCTACACCGGGCACGGCATCTGGGCCTGGTGGTCCGGCCAGAACACCTACAACCTGCGGAAGAAGAGCCTGATCCGCTTTGACCTGGATGAAAACCTGCGGAAAGCAGTGGAACTGAACCAGACCGTGCAGGAAGCCATTGACAAAGGCCTGCCCAAGACGAAGGCCGCCAAGATTCCGTTCCGGATGGAAATGTCCGCCTTTGCCCGGCACGAAAACAGCATCCCGGTCATTGGCGATATCGGCAAGGTATGGCCGCTGGTGGCCGCCGGCGTGGCAAAGAATCTGGGCATTGAGCTGGAATTCCTGTCCGCCTCCCAGGATACGCCGGAAGGGGCGGCCATGCGGGAGTGGATCGTAGACAACGTGAAACCCCTGGACCGGGATAAAATGCTGGCGCAGGCAAAAGAATACACACTGTAACGCATACAAACCCCACCCGTTGCAGGTGGGGTTCGTTGTTGTTTACTATGAAAGCAAGTATAATAAAATGTAGTTGTTATTTCTTACGTAATCATGTATAATAGAATGACTAATATGATATGATTTGCATAGCGCAAATCATTTTCGGAGGAATTCCTGTGGCTGGCAAAAGGCCTGATTATAAACAACAGCATAATACTGTGCGAAAACTGAAAAAGACAAATAAATACGCGTATCTGTTTGCGCCTCTGTTGCTGGTGCTGGCAGATTACGCGGCTGTGTTGTGCGCAGAAGAAATTTCGTTTGCTTTACGTAATTGTTTCGTCCAAGACCATGGTTTTTTATATATTTCCAAGTTTCACTTTTATGTCATTGCACCGATTATTTATATTGTGTACCTTCACCTTTGTGACCTGTACACGCGCCCGATGCAGTTCTGGCGGATCATTGCCGGCATTTTCAAAGCAAACTTGTATGCCATCCTGACCGGAATTTTTATGTTGTACGCTGTACAGACTGCGGCCACCACCTCCCGCCTGTATATGGCGTTGCTATGGGTCTTTGGCTTTTTCTTTATCGTACTGTTCCGGTTCATTCTTAAAAGAATCTTTGACCGGTTGCATCTGTTTGAAGAACCGGTACTGTTGATGGGAGCCGGGCTGACTGCAGAAATTTTAGTAAAGCACATCCGAAGCGATATCGGGCTAAACTACCGGTTTATCGGCTATCTGGAAGATTATACACCCAATGCGGAAGTGGCCAGACAACTGCCGCACCTGGGAAAATTTGCGGACGCGGTGCGGGTGATCCGGCAGACCGGTGTACGCAAAGTACTGGTGATGGCGCCGGGGCTGGATCAAAAACACCTGCAGGATATTGTATATGATATCCAGCCTCTGGTGAACAGCGTGGCCTTTGTTCCGGATCTGGGCACGATGCCATTGTCCAATATGGAAGTGGAAAGCCTGATCGACGGTCACGCCGTGATGTTCAATATGCGTAACAACTTGCGCAGCCGTTGGAATTGCCTGCTTAAGTTCGTGTTTGACTGGTGCCTGACCCTGGTGGGTACGATTTGCATTTCTCCCTTTTTGCTGCTGATCGCCTTGTGGGTATATCGTGACTCTCCCGGTCCTATCATCTTTAAACATAAGCGCATCGGGAAAGACGGGAAAGACTTTTACTGTTATAAATTCCGCAGCATGTGTGTGGACGCGGATGTCAAGTTAAAAGAACTGCTGGAAAAAGATCCGGAAGCCCGGGCGGAATGGGAAAAAGACTTTAAACTGAAACATGATCCACGCATTACAAAAAGCGGCGCGTTTTTACGCAAAACCAGCCTGGACGAACTGCCCCAGATTTTTAACGTGCTGAAAGGAGAAATGAGTCTGGTTGGACCACGGCCCATCATCCGGGACGAAGTGCCACGATATGGAAAATATATTGAAGATTATTATATGGTACGCCCGGGTATCACCGGTATGTGGCAGACCAGCGGGCGCAGTGATATCGACTATGACGAACGGGTACAGATGGATACCTGGTATGTTCGGAACTGGAGCATCTGGTTTGACATTGTGTTATTGTGGAGAACGTTCAGCGTGGTGCTGAATAAAAAGGGTGCGTATTGATTCTAACTTTTAGATTCAAGATTCTGGTAACGTTCATAAGAGAGAAAAGCAGAATCATTATGTTGCTAATTTTAAGATAATAATCTTTTGGAGCATGCAATAAATGCAAGAGTTAATTTCTGTTGTGCTACCTGTTTACAATGTTGAGAAATACCTGGAACGGTGCGTAGAAAGTGTTGTAAATCAAACGTTTACTAATTTGGAGATCATTTTGGTAGATGATGGTTCTACTGATTCTTCCGGTCGGTTATGTGATAAGCTGGCAACTACAGATAGCCGCATTTCTGTTATCCATAAAACGAATGGCGGGCTCTCGGATGCAAGGAATGCCGGGATTCATATTGCGAAAGGAAAATATATTACTTTTATTGACTCAGATGATACTGTTGATATTGACATGATAGAATATCTCTATTATTTGATAAAAAAAGGCTCATATAGAATGGCCTTATGTACGCATAATATAGTTTTTGACGGAGGAAAGCGCATAGTCAAAAATGGTAACGGAACCGAAGAAGTACTGAATGCGGAAACATGTATAGAGCGAATGCTTTACCACAACGTAGTCGATACTTCTGCTTGGGCAAAATTATATGAAACTTCAGTTTTTAAAAATATAGAGTTCCCCAAAGGAAAACTGTTTGAAGATATCGGAACTACGTATAAAACATTTATAGAAAGTGGTTTGGTTTCATGTGGATACAGAAGTAAATATAACTATTATGTTCGTTCAAATTCAATAGTAACTAGCGGATTTAATGAAAGAAAGCTCGATTTATTGGAAATGACAGATTCAATGGCCGCAGAGGTTACTGAAATATATCCGCAGTTAGCGAAAGCTGCGTTGAGAAGACAGGTGTATGCCCGTTTTAGCACTTTAAATCAAATATTGAAAATTGATTCGTATAAAGAAAGAAGCGAACCATTAATTGATTATATCATGAAAAATAAAAGAGCAATTTTGTGTAATTCTAAGGCGCCTTTTAGAGATAAAGTGGCAATTTTATTATTGTTTTTAGGACTTCCTTTATATAGGTTTATATGGTTAAAGATTGCATCGAAGTAAATTAGTGTTTTTTGGAAGGTATTTATATGAATAATTTACCCGTGAGGGTTTTACAAATAGGAATGACTCGTAACCATGGAGGGTTAGAGACTTATCTATTACAGCAGTTCAGGGCTTTGAACAAATTCAAAGTAACTTATGACTTTGTCAATATAACGGGGGAATATGATATTGTCGCACAAGAAGAACTGATCGCCGCAGGATGCAAAATTTTTAAAGTCAATTCTCGCCATAAAAACCCGATAAAACATTATTATCAATGGCTAAAACTGCTGTGCAAAGTGCATGAACAATATGACGCCATTGTGTTAAATGCGAATAGCTTAGAATATGTGTTTCCACTATTTACAGCAAAATGGTTTAAAATTCCGAAAAGGATTATTCATTCTCATAATACTGGATATGATCATAATATTGGAACAGTTCGAAATATTCTTATTAAGATTAATAAAGTCTTGCTTCGTTATAGCGCAACTCATTATTTTGCTTGTTCGGAAGCGGCTGGTAAGTGGATGTTTGGAGATAAACAGAGTTTTACTGTAATTCATAATGCAATAGAACCGGATAAATTTGCCTTCAATGAGTCTAAACGAAAAATTATCAGGCATCGGCTAAAATTAAAAGACTCATTTGTCATTGGTCATGTGGGACGGTTTTCTTACCAAAAGAATCACGAATTTCTAATCAAAGTTTTTGTGGAACTTGTGAAACAAAAACCAAATTCCCGATTACTGTTGATTGGTGATTATGTAGGGGACGATACATACTGGCAGAAATGCAAAAAGCAGGTTGAAGAATCTGGTCTTACAAATAAAATACTTTTTTTGGGAGCGCGAAATGATGTGCCTGATTTGATGCAAGCGATGGATTGTTTTTTGCTTCCGTCCCATTTTGAGGGATTGCCATTAGTTGGAATCGAAGCACAGGCAAGCGGACTCCAATGTTTTTTTTCAGATACTATTACCCGGGAAATAGGAATTACAGAGCTTGCGCATTTTATAGGAATGGATGAGGCCAAAGTATGGGTGGAGCAGATACAATACTACTGTCAGGCAGAGCGAAAACATACGAATGAAGAAATAAAATCTGCTGGATATGACATTGTAACGGAAATTGAAAATGTCCAGCAGTTTTATTTGAACTGCGAATAAGGAATATATGAAAGTTTTAGAAGCTTTAGAAACCCCGTTCTGCGCGTAGGGAAGGAAGCGTTCGTATTTGAAATTAAAAAAATAGATTTATAGAGAATCATTAAAACGAATGCCCACTGTTATAAATTAATAATAAATACTGGAAAATGCAATAGATGCTGAATGCTTTGTTTAGGAAACGTGAATTTTTTTCTTATCAAAAAAGACAGCTGTTTCTTAACGATAGTTTTTAAACATTTGATGAAAAAAATGCCTGCCTGTATATTATTACTGGTAGGCGATAGAGAAGACAGAGAAAAAATAAAAATGAAGATTAAGTAATTGAAACTGACGGATAAAGTGATACTGAAAGGAAATGTGTAGAATGAGCAGGTCTATCCGCAGGCAATGGATGTATTTGTTCTTCCATTACATTTTGAGGGAGTTTCTGTTGTAGGTATGGTTGTACATACAACCGGTTTGATTGTCGTCCTTTCTGAAACCATAACACCGGTGATGTTTTAAGTTTAAAAAGTACAAACGAAAAATTAATTCAAATATAATAAGAATAGCATGGCTTGATAAAAAAGGGGCTTCAGAAACGATAAGACAGTAGTATCTAAATAACTTAGATGAGGTGTGGAGATGGGTCAAAAGGTGTTAAGTATTTCTATTGCTGCATATAATGTTGAAAATTTTCTCAAAGACACGTTACAGTCGTTATTGCTTGAAGAGCCATACAGAAGCAAGTTAGATATTATTATTGTCAACGATGGTTCTAAAGATAGGACACTTGAGATTACAAAACAGTATGCTGATAAATATTCTGAATGTATCCGCTTTATAGATAAGCCAAATGGAGGGTATGGATCTACGATAAACGCATCCCTCGCTATTGCAAAAGGAAGTTACTATAAACTACTTGATGGGGATGACTGGTTTAATCAGGACGGTTTGAAAGGGCTTCTTGATTATCTTGAAACGGCTTCATCGGATTTGGTAATAAGTCCTTACTTCGAAGAAACTGACAAAAGCAAATACATAGCGCATCATCCAGAAATACCTGTGAAAAAAATGCTTCTTTCTTCGCTTGAGTTGAACTCTAATCAAATATTTCAAATGCATGGACTGACTGTCAGAACCGAAGTGATTCGTAATTTTGGTCATTCAATCACTGAGAATTGTTTTTATACTGATTTTGAGTTTGTTTTTTATTGCATTATGGCGGCACACACAATCTCACGAAACGATAATGCTGTTTACTGTTATAGACTTGGTCAGGAAGGGCAAAGCGTTAGCTTGACGGGGATCCGTAAGCATTATTTGGATTATCATCGCGTAGCAGAACGTTTATTTCGGTGTTACGATAATGCTTTTGGCGATATGCAGGGAACAAAAAAGGATATATTAGCGAAAGCTATCTCGTTTTATACATATTGTATATTTGAGGCTTATACGCTTCTTGAAAATTCGAGCTTACACCGTGATGAATTAATTGCTTTCGATGCTTCTGTTCAAAAAAAGTATCCGAGAGCATGGGAAGCTGGATTGAATAGTCGGTTTGTTTATTGGACAAGGTTTTTACATTTTAATTTTTACGCTATAATTTGTAGATACATGATGTGGAAACTAAAACATAAAAAATAGAGATAGTTTGGTAATGTCAAAACAAAAATCAATTAAAGTTAATTTCATAATGAATGCGATCCTGACCATGTCGTCGTTTATTTTTCCGCTTATTACCTTTCCCTACGTATCCCGCATTTTGCTGCCGGAAGGTATGGGAAAAGTGGCCTTGGCGACGGCAGTTGTTGCCTATTTTGCACTACTGGCCCGGCTGGGAATTCCAATGTATGGGATTCGCGCCTGCGCAGAAGTGCGTGATGACAAAACGCAGCTTTCAAAGGTGGTTCATGAACTATTCCTCATCAACCTTGGCATGACAGCATTCAGTTACCTGTTGTATTTTGGAACGGTTTTTGCAGTGCCGTCGTTTCGGACAGAAGCTGTGCTTTACTTCATTATCGGTTCCACGCTGTTTTTTGAGACGATTGGGGTGGAATGGTTATACAAAGGTTTGGAAGAGTACAGTTACATAACGTACCGCTCCATCTTTTTTAAAATTATAGCTCTCATTGCTACTTTTCTTTTCATCCATACAGGGGAAGATTATATAAAATACGGCGCCATTACAATTCTAGCAGCATCAGCATCCAATCTGCTGAATTTTTATAACCTGCGCAAATACATTACGTTTAAGCCTTTTTCCGATTACAGTTTTAAACCGCATATAAAGTCTATCCTGATATTCTTTGCTACAACCTGTGCCATTGTGGTTTATACGCAACTGAATACGGTTATTTTAGGTCTGATGAAAACCAACGCGGACGTGGGTCTGTATGACAGTGCCATGAAGATTAAGAATATATTGGTCAGTGTTGTTACCGCGTTAGGCGCGGTATTATTACCCCGGGCGTCTTACTATGTAAAACAGGGTCTGATGGAAGATTTTTCCCGGATTAGCGCGAAAGCAATCCACTTTGTCTGTATTCTGGCATTGCCGCTGATGGTTTATTTTATGCTGTTTGCTACCAACGGGATTCATTTTCTTTCCGGTAATCGTTTTGACGGAGCCATACTGCCTATGCAGATCATCATGCCTACCATATTTTTAATTGGTCTGACTAATATTATTGGTCTTCAGGTCCTGGTTCCTTTGGGTAAGGAAAAAGAAGTATTTTATTCGGTAGTGGGTGGTGGTATTGTAGACTTGTTGGCCTGCCTTATTTTAATCCCGCATTATTCGGTGGTAGGGGCGGCTGTCGGCAACCTGTTAGCAGAAGCTACAGTGTTTGTATTACAGATTTATTACGTAAAAAAGTACAGGGATAAGGTCGATATTGCAGTGGCTTTGCGCAGCGTAGAATACGGTAAAATTTTTTTGGCAATTGGAGTGGCATCAATGGCAACCTGGCAATGTAAAGCATTGAATTGGAAAGACTTTTTTGTGCTGATCCTTGCCGGGACAATGTTTTTCACTGTATATGGAATTTGTTTATATCTGGTTAAAGAAAAATTATTCTTAGAACTGTTAGTGCCATTAAAAAGGAAGTTCAATATTTAGTTATAGAAGAGGTGTAATGAATGGATAAACATTTGGTACTTTTGAAGAGAACATTTATCGAAAAAATAGGCATTATCTTATTGGTAGGGGTTCTTTGCTCCGTGACGCTGGTGTTCGAAAAAAACAGGAGCTCTAATTTCATGGTTGAAACAGGGGATTTTTGTATAACATGTTTGACAAAAATAACAGATGCTGAAGACATGAATCCTAATTTTGAGTTTAATTATGGTCAGATCATCGGAACAAATAGTAATATGAACGACTTTTTAGAAGTGACAGAAGGTAACAATAAGTTTGATTATAATAAATTATATGGAAACTGGAAGACGCTTGCTGGACTGAAAAAGGCAAATTGGTTGCGTGGGCACTTTAGAACTTATAATGCTCATGGTGGTGCATGGGAATTTAGCTTTTTGGTAAAAGAAAACGAGCCGAAGGATGTAGCCTATCTTAATAAAAATGCAAGTGAATTCATGCGAACATTTATTGACCAAAGCGAAAAAACGATAAAATTGGTTCGGCCAAACGCGAAAATTGAAATTCTTAAAGAAACTATTATCAGTCCGGAGAATAAGGTGCTACCGAAAAAAAGAATACTTATCAAATATGGTATTATTGGCTTTGTTTTAGGCATAATCATAGCTACAATGGTTCTTTTTGTAAGAACGTTAGGGAAAAACAGAGAATAGTAATGGAAAATTCATTTTATGTACTTTTAGCGGTTTTGGTGCCGCTAAGCGTGTTGGTTTTTATCTTAACTGAATATGATATTTTAAACCCTGTCTGCATCGTAACGTCTTTGATGACGTTAAGTGTTTTTTTAGCGTCTACGAAGATTGAACGTTGGCATTTATATATGAGTGCAGATGCAAGTTTATTAATTATTTCCTCGTTGATTTGTTTTATAATAGGAGGCCTTTGGGCTGACTGGCAAATTAAACGGAATATCAATGGTATTCCCATAACAAAAGAAAATTGTGTTTATATGATTAGCAATAGTAGATTATTCTTAATGTCGCTAATCATTTTAATCTTAGGATATTTTCAGTACCAAGAATTCTTTGAAGCCTCTATTATGTTGGGCAATAAGTCTGGTCCGTTAGATTTTTCAAGTATGATTAGGAGTATTGGCCCTGCAATTGAAAATGAAAGATTTAAATTTTCCCGATGGTACAATTATCGTATTGTGATTGCGCAAATGCTGTTTTTTTGTAGTGTTTTTGTGTTTTTTGCGCGAAGTATAATGCCCTCTGGAAAGTTTTGCTTGAAAAAGTCTGATTTATTATATTTGGCACCGATGATCTCGTTTTTGCCATTTATTATTTGCAATAGGGGAAGAATGCTTCCGTTACATTGCATGCTATTTATATTATTGTCAGGTACTATTATTTCGCAAATAAAAGCGGCGTTTTCTTTAAATAATAAAATAAAGGTTATAGGTGCATTGATTGCCTGTGGTGTCGTATTTTTATTGATTTTTCTTGTGCTTGGTATGTTGAGTGGGAAAGTTCGTATGGGTGGTCGGTCTCCGTATGAAATATTGGTTCATTATGTTGGGCTGTCGATGCCGGCCTTTTCCGTATTTTTAGAGCGAATACAAATAGAAAGTCCCTATATTGGAAACAATTCATTAATGGGGATATATAGTAACCTTAATCGATTAGGAGCTAATTTACCTCCTGTTAAAGGATATATGCCATTTTTTCATTTCAATGATATTTCGACCAATGTGTATACAATGATGGCGAAATATATCATGGATTATGGTTTCATTGGAATGCATATAATTATGTCTTTTATAGGTATGTTTTATGTTACGTTTTATGATTATGTTAGATTGATTTCTAAGAAATTAGAACACATAGCTTATTATGCTTTACTATCGATGACATTATTTTTTGCTACAAACGATGATCATTTTCTCGGTCAAGTTATTAATACTAATACCTTGTATCAATTTGCCACCCTATATATTATTTTTAAACTTTTTGTTATAAAGAGCAAGATACACACAGAACAATAAAGGTGCTATAAAACTGGCCCAAGGTTTTAAATATGAAAGTGAACATGGTATCACAAACAAAAAGGAGTCGATAGCATGATAAAGAAAACCATGGAGATTTCACTTTTGCCACTCTTTAGGCCTGAAAAAATCGAAAATAGGTGATTAATAATATTCGTTGCGAAGAAAGTTCTTCTTGGACGTTATGTAAACAATAAGTTTACAAGGAAATTAGCGATGAATATTTTAGTAACAGGCGGAGTAGGATACATCGGTTCCCATACAGTTCGGGCACTGGAAACATCCAAAGATATTACGCCAAAACAATATGGAGAATAGGGAAAGGAATATCATTATGTACAATTTTCTGATCGTTGGATCCGGCCTTTATGGCGCGGTGATGGCGCAGCAGATGCACGCTGCGGGGAAAAAAGTTCTGGTCATTGATAAGCGCCCCAATATTGCAGGGAATGTGTATACGGAAAATGTGGAGGGCATTCACGTACATAAGTATGGCGCCCATATCTTCCATACCAATAATAAAAAGGTCTGGGACTACCTGCAGGCCTTTACGGTGTTCAACCGTTTTACTAACAGTCCGGTAGCGAATTATAAGGGAGAATTATATTCTCTGCCCTTCAACATGTACACCTTTAATAAAATGTGGGGCGTGGTGACGCCGGAAGAAGCGGCGGCCAAGATTGCGGAACAGCGGAAAGAGATTACCGGTGTGCCCCGCAATCTGGAAGAGCAGGCCATTTCTTTGGTGGGCCGGGATATTTTTGAGAAGCTGATCAAAGGCTACACGGAAAAACAGTGGGGCCGGGACTGCAAGGATCTGCCGGCGTTCATCATCCGGCGGCTGCCGGTGCGTTACACGTTTGATAACAATTATTTTAACGCCTTGTACCAGGGTATTCCCGTTGGCGGTTACACAAAGATGGTGGCTAAGATGCTGGAAGGTGTGGAAGTGCGCCTGAATGAAGATTATTTAGCTGACAAAGCCAAATGGGATGCGCTGGCGGAAAAGATAATTTATACTGGTCCCATTGATGCGTATTTCCATTATAAACTGGGGTATCTGGAATACCGTTCGGTGCGTTTCGAAACAGAACTGCTGGATATGCCCAATTATCAGGGCAATGCGGCGGTGAACTATACGGATCGGGAGACGCCCTGGACCCGGATCATCGAGCACAAGTGGTTTGAGTTTGGCAAGGACGAGGCGGGGAACGATCTGCCCAAGACGGTGATCAGCCGGGAATACAGTTCCGAGTGGAAACCGGGGGATGAGCCCTACTACCCGGTGAACGACGAGCGCAACAGTGCGTTGTACGCCTCTTACAAGGCGCTGGCGGACAAGGAAGACAATGTGATTTTTGGCGGCCGCCTGGGCGAGTACAAGTATTATGACATGGACCAGGTAATCGCGGCGGCGTTGGAGAGAGTGGAAGGGTTGGGGTGAGAGAATAGGTTGCCTGTTTTGTCGAGGTGCATTTCACTATTGATCCTGAAATACAAGGATTGTATATGATATTTGGAAGCGACTGTGGAGTATGCCCTGCGCCGTCCAGATTTGCATGACGGTTTCTTAAAATATTTGAAGGAAATCGTTGTAAAATAAAAGTTACTTTTTATTTTGAAAATAGAGCCGCTTGCTGTACAATAGTGTAAGCGGTTTTATTTATAAATCTTAATTATGAGGAGATTTTAGTATGAATATTTTGG
>ONAV01000024.1 GCA_900315925.1 uncultured Selenomonadales bacterium
CCGCTGTTCTCATTGTTTTTTATTTCCGTATTGCTGCTCTTGGCAGCCTTATTTTGCTTCGTATCATTCTTGTTTTGACCGGCGCCGGGAACAATCGCCTCCGGACAATCCCCGATTGTAACAACCGGTTTCCCTCCCCGGTTGGCAGAAGCAGTGCGGGCAGCCTGACCCGGAACAGGAAGCAGCAACAACGCAACTGCTACCGCACAGGTCACCTTCGTCATTCTTTTCATTGCTTTTTCTCCTGAGTCTTTCCGTGTTTTCTTGATTTAGATATTATGCTTATATTATATAGTTATATTCCAAATTTCGCCTGTCTGTAAAGTTTTATCCTGAATTAGAAATGTTTCCTTAAAGTTTTTCTCGAATCTTTCTTTAAACTGAGTATAAAATAATGATCGTAAATTGATGATAAAACTTACTTCCGTATCTTTCTTACCACACCTTCCTCACCATCACAGAAGCCGAGACATCTCTGTCATGGCGGCCTTTTTGCAGCTGCACGTCTCCCCCGAGCATCCAGCCATGCGCAAACTCATTCTCTCCGCCGATGGAAAGTACAACGTGCGTTTTATCCTGATTGTTCTCCAGCCTGTAAGCATGACCCGCATCCCCCTCATAGCTGAAATTCAGCGCAGGATCCGCCCCGGTGAAAGCATGTTTTACCCCAATTCGGGCCGCATAGTGCCCGTGCCGGAACTGCCGTTTCAACTCCACGCCCAGTTGTCCGGCAAAATAATTATTGCGCTTCGCATCCACATGCTGATTAAAAATCCCCGCCCCTGTTTCCGCAAACGCATCCTGTTTCATGCTGGAATATTGCAGATTGACGAACGGCGAAATCTGCCAGGTCCGTTCCGGCTGCAGGTTGTGCCTATACTCGCCGCCGACCTCAAAAATATTGGAATGGTACTTTGCCTCCGTCCCCAGGCCCAGAGCCGAAAGACTTCTGTGCAGCTTGTTCCGAACCCTGCCGCCGTCCATATAAATAAACGCATCGTCGGCATTCCTGTGGTATCCGCCATACACACCGAATCGTGTGTCGTACACATTGCCGCCGGAATGTTCCGCGCTCAGACTTTTCGCATCATAACTGACAAACAGACCCGCGCGCCAATGTTCGCCGACGGCCCTGTCATAGCCGCCGGAAATCGCCTGACCGTGATAATCCGCGTCGCCCTTCAACTCGCCCCAGTTCTTAGTGAATTTGACCCACACATCATTGTCGGCCGGCACAGGAACTTCCAACTTCACCGGTACCGTCAACCCCTTTTCCTTCTCGCCATCAGCAAAATGACTGACAGGAACCGGCACATCCGCCTTCACTTCCTGCAGGGAAAACGCCCTGGAAAGCCTGTCGGAAATCACCCGATTGGCCACGCTGCCCGCCTGCACCGCACTCATCATCTGCGGAGCCGGCGAAGACCCGATCTGGTCAAGCGCCGTCTTCGTACTCCCTGCATCCAAATTGTAAATTCTCCGCAGCTCCGACTTCCGGCCATCCTGTTTCAAACTGGCATACATCGCATTCACCGCCCCCAGCGCCTCACGCTGCGCAGCGGACAACTCGCCCAGATTATCGGAGTACTGGGAAGTAAACGTTACTTCCTTCCCCGACACCGTGCCGTACCCCTTCAGCAAACCGGAAATCTCCACTGGATTTCCCACATCATTCCGTATCTTCCCGCTGACGGAATCTGCCTGCAACACCGTCATGGTCTCATCCGGCAGCATATTCACCGCAGAAATCTTCGAACCGTCAATATTGGCCGCGCCCTTCACCACGATATTACCCAACGCACCGCCGCCGTACCCGCTTAAGGTACCGTCAGAAATCAACCGGCCGCGAATCGTCATAGACCTGTCGCTGTACGCGGAACCGATGGTGCCGTGATTGAAAAACTTTCCCGTGGTGTCATCCGAAAAACCCGCCGCCATCTTTCCGCTCATGTCATTGACCGTAAACGTTCCGCCGAAAAGACCCGCGCCTTCTGCCACATTCACACTGACAACATCCGCCGAACCGCCATACACCAAATTGCCGTTGACATTGATCTTCATATTGTCCATGCCGTCAATGTCCCCGTCATACGCCATGGTGGTATTGAAATTTAATTTCGTCACAAGGTCGGGAATATATTTTGTGTAAGGATACACGCCGCCCTTATACTGCAGCATCAACCCTTCCAGTTTTGTACGCGTGCCCTCGGGATATGTAAACTTCGTCTCAACCGGTGTTTCATAATCATAGATCCCCATATGCGGCGTGAAATGCTTCCACTGTGAATGAATATTGCCCTTAATCTCCGCGCCGTCGTTAATGTTAATGGTGTCAACAAACGCCGTTGAATCAATATAAATCGCATTGCCGAAGGTTTCAGGATTCGCAATCAGTTTGCCGGAAATATTCACCGTATTCACCATCGGCGCATTCAGGTCACTGTTCTTTACATCGGAAAAACTCCAGGCATCCGTATCATTGTAAATCTCATTCAGGCCGAGATTCTTTGCTTCATACACGACATTATTTAAAATCCCTCTCCGGTACCGGAAGAAAGAACCGCGATATTCCGTACTTGTGCCAATCGCGTTGGAACCGAAATCAAAACTTAACGCATTCCCGCTTTCCCCGGTGGCAGTAACCGTACCTTCCACATTGACCCTGTGATTTTTTCCGTAGGCAATTAGGATCCCGTCGTTATAACTTCCGTCCGCGTGAATTTCCGTACCCTTGGGAACCGTAATGGTATTATTGACTCCGTCAACGCGGATACCCACCGCACCGGCCCCCTTCGCAAACACATTACCGGCCTGGGTAATAGTATTGTTGGAGCCATACACATGCAAGCCGATCCCAAAGGTAGCCGTATTATAGCCGTCCACATACCGGCCATCTTTCCGGGCCGAAAACCCCTGCTCATTAGTCAGCGTCAGGCCATCATTATAAATCGACCGCCCGTAAAAATTTTTTCTGTCAATCTGATACCCAATATCCTGCAGCGCCGCCAGCTCCGCTTCCATAAAATTTACATAACTTCTGTATAACTGGTGGCTCATCATGCTTCTGGCCAATTCCAAATGACTCAGATTCGGCACCCCGTACTCCCACGTGTTAATCGGAATTCCGCTGATCTGCTGCCCGTCACCCCGGGTGAACGTTTTTCCGTCCAACACATCCGTAACGTGTTTGCCCGCAAAATACAGATAAATCTTTCCATCCTTTTTCGACTCCGCCGTATCCGGTACATAGAAAACATGTTCCGGTTTGAATTTCGCTTTCAGCGCGGGATTTGCCTCCAGTACGGCATTCACGGATGAAATATCCTTTTTAGACGGCAAAATGAAAGCATTCGGTGTGGCCCTTGTTCCGTATTGATCATACAGATGCGCTTCAAACCCGGTTTCGTCAAAATCCTTAAATCCGTATAAGGTGTATTTCTTGCCGCTCACTGTTTGCTCTATAATCTTGTCACGATGGGAAGAAATACCCAAACTGTGACCGATCTCATGGAACATAATCGGCGCAATATCAACCTGCGAAAGAATCAGCGGCGTAGGATTTGCCTCATACACGGAATTCACAAAACCATACCCGCCATCGTGCAAATCATCATATCCCACATACTGCCCGATCAGGATGGTCCCAAACCCAACGCCATTCTTCTCATACTCATTTTTGTTACGCATAAACGCAGCAACATCATCAAACTGCGGCACCCTTTGCCCGCTCTGGAAAATTTCCTTAAACAGATGGGGATCGCTTGTTTCGACTCCGTTTTTGAAGATATAAGCCAACGCTCCGGCATTTTCTTCATCGAAAGTTCCCACAAAATACTGTGCCGGCTGGGACATGGTTGCGCCCGGACCCAGAATTTCCGCCCACCATCGGAACGACTTATTCAAGCCGTTTTTAATATCGCCTGTTAAATCATACGCAAGGGCGGAATAACCTTTCTTTACGTTTACAAACTGTTGAAAAAAATCCGCCCGATCCTTCGTGGAATCGCTGGCGCCGTAATATTTCACATCAAAAACCGCTTTGCCGTCCCAGCCAATCGTAACCTGATCCACCGCCCCGGCCGTTTGCGGCAGGAACAAGCCGCTGAACCAGACTCCCGCTGCAACGGCAGAAAGAATTGCTTTTTTCTTCCTTGCTGATACCATACGTTTCCGATTCATTCCCTCACCTCATATACGTATATACAAAACAGATTCAGCGAAATTGACATTGCGATATTTCTTTAATTATATCATACTCATCTTTGCTGATCCGGTCAAACCCCGCTTATATTTTTCAGTATATCCATAATCTCACGGTTATACGGATTGGCGTTTAGCAGTTTTTCGGGGACAATCGGATTTCCTTCGGAACCATTTTTATAGAATGAAATAATATCGGAAATCAGCGTTTCTGTATCACGCTTCAGGATGTCCATGATTTCCGGCGTAAGCTCCGCGCTGTCTTCGGGCGGAATAAAAAGGGATGTGTTCGAATACAATAAGTCCGGATATTTTTCCTCTATGAGCATAAGAAGCGCAAACTCTCTTTTTGTCGTTTCCGGGTCATCGTGAACAAGGTATATACAGCCTGTCTCTGTTTCAAGGTCGATGGTTTCGGGGATACGGTCTGTTTTCTCTGCGCTCTCCACCCATCCGGAGTAAAAGCTGTCCATATTGCGAAGGATTGGAACAATGCCCGATGAAGTAATGGCTTTGTCTCTATCAGAATAAAAATCCTTTACGTATCCTTTTCGCAGGGGGCGGTACGGTTTTTGCAGAAAATCCCTGTGGAAATCGCTGTCAAGCATACAATCCAGCACTACGCCGGTTTCATGATATCCAAACACTTTATCAAGAAATCCGGACGGAGTGCTCCCTCCCATCACGCGGCAGTTGGCTTCAACGAGAACAGGTCCTTTCTCATCGACGATATACTCGCCATGTACGGGGCCGTCCGTGATTCCAAGGGCCTTCACCGTCTGAAATGCGTATGCAACAAGTTGCGCCTCTTTCCGGCCGAGTTCCATGACCGCTTCCAGGCCTCTGTATATGATGCGGCCCGAAGGGGTTAGCTTTTTAAGATACCGGAACACAGATGTAAGAGCCGGTACGCCGTTCCGGCTGACTGTATTCACGACATACTCTTCGCCGTCCACATACTCCTGCAAGAGAAGCCGGTTTTCTGCTTCACCGAACATATTCTCGGCCGTCGCCTCCTGCCGGAACGCTGCCAACAGTTCCTCTTTGCTGCGAACCCGGTGAACACCGACAGAGGCAACGCCGTGATCATGCTTCAGGACAACGTCTACCATGCCCGTTTCTTCCAGGAAGGAAAGACAGTCTTCCCGGGAGGACACTTCCCGGCCTTGTATATACCGCAGCCCGGCTTCTTTCAGGGTCCGGTGCATGACGCTTTTCCGCGTCATCTTTGGGATATTCGAAACCGGGTTCCCGGTCATTCCCAAATCGTTTGCAAGGCGGGTACCTATGATAACGCCCTCCTCGCCTCCCACAAGCACAAGCAGGGGGTCAAGGGCTTGTACATCCCGCAACGTTGCTGCGTAATCGGGATTTTCTTTTATGAGCATAATCGGGTAATCTATCCTTGCATACTTGATTTTTCGTTCCTCGTCCATCAGCCTTCTGGCATATCCTTCGGGGATATACGATTCGAGTATGACCGGTTCATACCCTCTTTGCCTTATGTCTTCCAGGAAGTTGAAAGCGGTAGACATCGGTTCGGCGACCACAATCTTGTTTCTCATGTTTTGGGGGCTCCTATCGTAAGACTTACTGAATTCAAGCCGAAAATGTACTCATATTTTATTTTGAACAATCTGACTAACAGCAATTCATTCAGCGACAGCTCGCTGTCACCGATCCTGATGGGACAAAAGGGTTCTCCCGAACTTCTGCATGTAAGGATATAATCGCTCCCGTTTGTACTGACAAGAAAATCGACGGCGGTATCGGCCCCGCACCAGTCAATGATGTATATGCCCATTTCCTCGACAGCAAGACACAGTTTACCGGCAATTTGCGGATCCAAAGAAGCGCCGGCAAGTTTTTCGCTTATCCACTGCCCGATTTCCGCCACGTTTTGCAAAGATGCTGCGGAATAACTGCAGAGCGTCTTCATCTGATACTCCTCATCCAAAAGCAGCACGGGCGAATATCTTCCGTTTGATTTTTTTACAATCCGGCGATTGATCACGGCGATAAGGCCCAGAATCAGAATCATGCTTACCGGAAACGAAGCAATCAGTCCGTACCCGCCGAACCAAAGATACAGGACACCCCCCACAACGGGAATCGAAATCACTTTATCCAATACGCCGAGCGCTGTGGCATACAGGCTTCTGTCCAAAGTGTTGTAGATGTCCCGGAGCACAAGAAGAACACAGCGGAGAGGATAATATAGGACGTATATACGGATCAGTTCGCCAATCAGTTCCAGCACATGCGGATCATGAATGTTGAATACGGCAGCAACGTTGTGGTAAAACGCGGCAAAACCAATGGATAAAACAGAACAAACAAGCACGATCGTAAACGTGACGCGCTTAGTCAGACTGCGAATCCCGTAATAGTCTCCTTCGCCCTTAAGCATAGCGGCAAACGAGGCGTTATTGTCAACAATCCCCGTCAGCGCAATCGAGATAACGGAATCCAGCTGGGCAAACAGGGACATTGCCACCACACCGTTCAAGCCGAATGCCTGATTCATGAAATGATTGCAAAATACAGTCGTAATCAGGTAACCCGCCTGCACACTCCCGGAAGGCAGGCCTTTTTTCACGGTGTCCTTTACAATCTGCTGTGTTTTCTGCACCCGGCATAACGTTAAAGAGATTCTTCCGAAGCGCCAAATGAAGATCATGGCAACAACGACAACAATATACGAAACAAGCGTAGCCAATGCCGCGCCTTCACAGCCCATGCCGAATCCGCGAATAAAGACGACATCCAAAATAATATTCAATACATTTGCCGAGACGACAAGCCCCATGGAAAGGAACGGCTTTCCTACAACCGGAAGGAAATAGGTGACGTGCATCAGAAGGATGCCCACGGGAACAAAAAAACACAGAACGCGTGTATAGGCGTTAAATTGCGTCATCAATTCTTCGGGACAGCCGAAAAGCCCCCCAAGGACAGCATGAAAAACCGCCAGCAACGCAAACAGCAGTATCCCCAAAAGCAAAGACAAGACGGTCGATGCCGTAAAATACTGATTGGCCTGTTTCTTATCCTTCTGTCCCAAATATTCCGCAAACAAAAGCGATCCGCCGACTCCTGTCACTGTGTAGATCAATGAGACCGCAAAAACGACCGGCGTTGCGAGATTGATGATGGCGAAAGCATCCGAACTGAGCAAATGAGAAACAATCATGCTGTCCGCAAATTCGCTCAGGGAAACTCCCACTGCGGACAGCATCGCAGGAATCATAAAATGTATGTATTTTTTGTTCAGGACAAATCCCGTTCTTTTGTATTTTACATTGTCAGTATCCATAATCAATCACCAGGAAACGTTTAAATTGCCGCATGGTAATCATTTTTACTATTATAACAAAACAGCCGCAGAAATAAAATCCACGGCTGTCGGAAAAACGACTGTTATCCAAAGAGATCCTGCGTTGAAAGTCTCTCATCCGTTATTTATTAAGCGTGTGTCGGCAAATGGCATCGCCTAATCTTTCTTCCCAGATGTAATTGTTACTGAATATGCCAGAGCTCCGTTCATCCTCATCTTCCTCCACGGCTTCACCGTTCATAATGTATAGGAACCCGTCTTTGGTATTGGGGCGCAGGCAGAGCATAGACAGCAAGCCGAAAGCCTCACCGGTATGCCCGACCAGGCCAATTTCCCTGTCCTTGCAAAAACGGGCTGTGCTGTTGCCGTCCATCTGATACAGCCCCAGACCATAGGAAAGAATGGTTCCTCCGTAAGTCTTGCCGTTCTTTGCCGCCTCGTCATAGACCCATTCCCTGCTCATCATTGCCTGAACTGACTTGGGAGACAAAACCCTCTTGCCCCGGTATGTGCCGTTTTCTGCCAGCATAGAAAGGACATGGGAAAGTTCTTCGCAGGAGATTCTAAGTCCGCCCGCAGGGGAAAACACGGTTGCGTTGGTGCCGGGAACATAGCCCTTCAGGCTGTAGGTATCCTGATAATCCTCCTTATAGGGGTTCTGCAGGGCAATGGTATCTTTCTTGGGCTGTCCCTCCGGATATCCGTCCTGGGTAGCCCTCCACGGGCCGTTCTCGTCCCATTTCCCGGAAGCATCCTTTTTCTGGTAGACCGCGCCAAGTTTTGCAAACTCTTTCTTGCGGAAATTGCCTGGTAAATAGTCCGCCTTGATATCAAGCTGGCGTAAGATGTGTTTCTTCTGGTATTTGTCGAACCGCTCCCCTGTTATTTTCTCGATAATAGTGCCCAGAACACCGTAATTCAAATTGCAGTAGGCAAAATATTTGCCCGGTTCTTCGCCCTTCGGTGCAAAATGATCCCCATTCTCGTAAAACTTTCCCTCTGGCTTAAAGAACTCCTGTATGCTCACCTGCGGCGGTATGCTGTAGACCTTGCCGTCACGCAGGGATGAAGTATGGGAAGCCAGCATTCTCACCGTAATCGGCTTCTCCGGATAATTGGGATTTCTGAGGCGGAAGCCCAGATACTGACTTACGTCCGCATCTAAGTCCAGCTTGCCCTGCTCCTTCAGCTGCATAAGCGTGAAGACCGTAAACATCTTGGATACGGATGCCACCCGGAAACGGCTTTGTCTCGTAAAGGGACGATTATTCTGCGGATTATTACTGTCCACAATCGCCGACCCCAGAAAATCGCTGAACACTTCCTTGCCGTCCTTGTAGACAATCACACCCATGCCCGGCACCTTTGTACCGGTATCGCCTATCATTTGGGTAAGCTCCTCATGAAGTTTTTGCTTTTCCCCATTGCCTGTGGCAAAGCAGACATTTACCATAAGTAATAATGCTGCTGCCAATAAAAAAGAGAGTTTCTTTACCATGTTTTTACTCCTATATTTTTTAATTTAACTTACTGTCATTGCACGTCAGCAGTTTTTTCCTGCAAGCAGTAAAAAGAATACCGGCGTTACCTATAAAAGCAACTGCTGTTATCTGCGGTTTATCGGAAAGGCGCCGGTCAGGCTGTCGATGGCCTGTCTGTCCGGCGTGTCATAAAAAAAGAGATCCTCGGCCACAATCCGGCGTGTGTAATATTGAAGTGCTGTAGTATTATCCCCTTCCGGTCCTTCTCCCTCCATGGGGAACCAGCGGGTATCGGATACATGAATTACACAGGGCTTTTTTGATTCGTCCATTCCAAGATAAAGCATGGCGTGATTTTTCGTGTACAAAACCGATCCGGGAGCCAGATTTTTCAGAAACGCCAGTTTTTCCTGCCGGCTTTGCCGTGTCAGTGGAATTACAGCAGCATCGTCCGGTGTTAACGGCAGCTTTAAGCCGCATTGTTTACTGACCCTCTTAATGAATCGTACTGAGCCGTTTTCTCCGGCGAACTCCCCTTTGTCGCAAATCTGTCCCAGATAGCCGAAAGTCTCACGGATGAGCTTCGCACTTTGTTTGCCTGCCCGGTTGCGCTTTATCCAGTATTTGGCAGAGCCAAGCGGACCTTTCAGCGATTGGGCTGCAGGGTCAGACAGGTATTCCTCCAGCGTCAGATTTTGCCGGAAGATTTTTTGTGCGGTGTCTTTCCCCACATAGCGGCAATGCCACGATTCATAGGTGTAACCTGTAATGGCAGTCTTTCCCGGCGGGTAGCGCAGAATAAAACCGTGATTGGCAAGGTAGCGGTGCATGATTTGATAAGGCGTTTCCGTTGTCCCGTAATAATCATCCGTCGTTTTGCCGTTTTTGACAATGGTTACATCCAGCGCAAGCCCCGTATGATGTTCGGAATAACCGGGTACGGCAACATAATTTTTCACATAGTCTTCGCCCTCGGACAACCGCAGCTCTTCCGTCAGCTCTTTTTGGCGGGCCACACTCCGATAGGTGGACTCAAGCTCGATCCGGATGCCCTCCTTCAACAGGTCCGCCTGCAGTTCCGTAAAATGGGCATAGGTTTCCCGTTCCACCTGAAACTCTTTACCGAAATAGTTTTTTACGGTTACCAGATCAAGTTTGGCTTCATAGTCATCCGGAAGCTTATGGGTTTTATTTACCAATAGCAGATAGTCTGTCCTGCTTTTTTTATGGGCGGCAGACGCGGCTGCTTTCGTCGGCCGAAGAACGGACGCCTCCTTGTCTGGCGTGGCGGCATATGCCTGGTTTATCGCTACTATTCCAGATAAAACAATCGCTGCCACCAGTTTTTGGCATTTCATATTTATATCGCTCCCTCTCACTGGTCTGTAGTGCATAATGTCACGGCTGTTCAAACATTTCAATTATTACCGGTTCGCCCCCACAGCGCCTTGCAAATGGCGTCCATGATCCGCTCTTCCCAAAGGTAACAGCCGCTGAACTGCCCGGCAGTTCTTGGATCCTCGTCCAATTCCAACGGCAATCCGTTAATGACATACACAAAGCCATCCTTTGTGCCGGGACGGAAGAATATTCCGGAAAGCAGACCGTAGGCCTCGCCAGTGTGTCCTACCAAATCAATTTCATAATCCCGGCAGACCCGTCCCGTACTGTTACCGTAAACCTGATATTCTCCCAGACCGTATGAGAGCATGGTGCCAAAATAGGTATCCCCGTTTTTCTTAGCCGGATCATACTTCCAATGCGGGCGCAAAATCTCCGCTACGCTTTCCGGGGAGAGGATCTTTCTGCCCCGGAACCTTCCGTCATTCATCAGCATCTCCAGCGTATGGCCCAGCTCCTCGCAGGAAATCCTGAGCCCGCCCTGAGGCGAAAAGAACGTAGCATTGCGTCCCGGCTTATATCCTTTCATGCTATGGAATTTTCCATCAAAAAAATATGTCTCCTTTTTCGGCGCGCCATGACTGTAATCGTCTATCGTGCTTTTCCAGGGAGCTTTTTCATCAATTTTCCCCTGTGCGTTCAAACGCCGGTAAACAGCGCCCAGTTTTTCCCGCTGCTTCCGGCTGAAATTGGCAGGAACATAGCTTGCCGAAGTATCCAGCTCCTTAAGAATATGTTTTTGCTGATAACGGTCAAAGCGTTTTCCCGTAACCACCTCAATGACCGTCCCTAACACACCATAGTTCAAATCACTGTAGCAAAAATATTCCCCGGGCGCCTGTCCATACGGAGCAAAATGAGCGCCATCTTCCCAATAGCGTCCCCCCGGCCGGAAAAACTCTTTGAGAGTTTCCTGGGGCAAAGCACTATAACCGCCAGCATTGCGAATGGATGACGTGTGGCTGGCCAGCATCTCCAACGTGATGGGGACCTCCGGATAAGCAGGATTTCGGAGAGTGAATCCCAAATACTTGCTCACGTCATCTTTGAGATTCAGCTTTCCCTTTTCTGCCAGCTGCATGAGGGTAAAAACAGTAAACTGTTTGGAAACGGATGCGATGCGGAACCGCGTGTCCCTGGTCACAGGCAGCTTTTTCCCGGTACTTTCGTCAAGATAGCGGCTTCCGGAAAAATGGGAGTACACTTCCCGTCCATCCTTGTAGAGAATCACCCCCAGCCCGGGCACCTGATAGACATCCGGTTTCTCTGTCATTTCATCCAGCGTCTTTCTCAATGCGGACCGGGCGGTAAAGCTGATTTTGTTAGAAGAGACAGCGGCTGCAGCAGGAACAGCAACTCCATCCTTCTCTGCAAAAACGGATAAAGGACAGGTTAAGGCCAGCGCCATTAGCAGAACCGCCCATTTTTTATGTTTCAAAGCAACGACCTCCTTACTACGATTTATTTACCCGGATGCAACACCGGGTCTTCCATAATGCGGAGGCTTGCCGTTCCGTCCGGGTTCGCACGCATTACCGCGCGTACCCCCAGCGGAATATATAAATTGTTATCTTTGTGTCCGGCCGGTACGCCTTTCAGAACCGGTTTGCCGGAAAGACGCGCATAATGAAGCAACACTTCATCCAGACGGAAATCGCCTTCTTCCCAGTCATCGTCGGCGCCGGTGAAATCCCCGATCAGAATCCCGTTCACACGCTGCAGCAACCCGTTCTGCCAAAGCTGGTTCAGCATCCGATCCACACGGTACGTGGATTCGTCCACGTCTTCAATCAGGAGCAACGCGCCGTCGCCTTTCATCTCATACGGCGTTCCCAAAAGAGAGGTAATCACTGTCAGGTTTCCGCCAATAATCGCGCCTTCTGCCGTTCCCGGAATCACCGTTTCCAGCCGTTTTCCCTCCGGCATGGGGATATCACCGGGATACAGCTCGCCTTTCAGACCTTTGATAAAATGGGACGCATTATAATCCGTCTCACGAAACCCTTTACGGAAAGAGACCAGCATAGGACCATGAACGGTCGCCACATGGCTTCGTTCCCCCAACGCAATATGAAGCGCAGTGACATCGCTGTACCCGATCAACTGCTTCGGATGACGGGCAATCGCATCATAATTCAACTTGTCCAGCAATCGCGCCGATCCATACCCGCCTCGGGTACAGAGGATGGCTTTCACTTCCTCATCTTCAAAAAAGCGGTTGATGTCCGATGCTCGTGTGGAATCCGTACCTGCAAAATAACCGTGGGTTCCGCCGTAGGAATTACCAAACTTGAGCCGGAATCCCATTTTTTTCAGTGCCCGCACCGCTTTTTCCAATTTCTTTGTATCCTCCGAAAACCCGGGGGACAGAACCCCGATGCAGTCGCCCGGCTGCAATGCGTACCCTTTTGCCACAGAGCCGGAAGGCTTTTCGGCAAACGCAGCGCCCTGTATCGCCATCGCAGCAAGTAAGAAGACTGTCATTACTTTTGTACGTATCACGTTGTAACCCTCATTTCATAATTTTATTTTTTTTAATATTAACACAATCTGTTCAATCTCTCTGAACCGGACTATCGTACTGACAATATTTCACAACTTCTGTACTCTTAAATACTACCATATTTAGTAATCACCCGCAATTGTTTGATTACCCAAATAAAAAATCCGCAAGGCGAACCTTGCGGACTGTTTTCAATTGGTGGCCCCGGAGGGATTCGAACCCCCGACCTTTTGGTTCGTAGCCAAACGCTCTATCCAGCTGAGCTACGGAGTCACATTATCGCTGTTTTCAACAGCAAAGCTATTATAACTAAAATGAAAGGGATTGTCAATACTTTTTACAGAAATTTATTGTATCAGCACCGGCGTAAAATTTTGCGTGTCGGCAGAAACCAGTTTATAACGGCAGCCGTCCCGTTCCCCTTCAAAGATGGAAACCGCCCCTTCCGCACCGTGAATATGACCGAACACGCAGGTCTTCACTTTGTATTCGTCAATCATCTGTTTGAAAACAGAGTTCTCTTCTGCCGAATAAAAAGGCGGATAATGCAAAGCCAGCAGGATTTCATCGCACCCTTCATTTTTTGCAGCGTCCAGCGAAGCTCTGATCCGCAACGCTTCATGACGGAGGATACTGTCGTCGGTTTCCGGCTTGTAGCCTTCACAGGCGGGCGTCAGCCAGGCCCTTGAACCGCAGATCGCAAGCTTTGCTGTTTCCGTGTTTACCGGATAAAAATTATTTTGCAGAAAGAAGAAGGCGTCTCCTGTCGCCTGTTTCATTTTGGAAAGACCGGTCCACCAGTAATCGTGATTGCCACGTAACATTACTTTTTGACCCGGCAGCTCCGCAATAGACTGCAAATCATCCTGCACCGCGTCCGTAAGCTTCATGGCCCAGGAAATATCGCCGCAGAGAATGACCAGGTCTTCCGGTGCAACGGTCTGTTTCCAGTTTTCCATAATGCGTTGCCGGTGATGCTGCCAGTGCTCCCCGAATACCGTCATGGGCTTTGTTTCGGGAACTCCGGAAAAATGCAGATCCCCTATGGCATAAATATGCACGTCATTCTCCTCCGGTCATTGATTCCGCATCCATCTAAAGATGAGTACGTTTAACAATTTCATTCTCTTGTTTATATCATTGTATCACAATTCCGGCCAAACAAAAACTTTTCAATATGAAACGGCATGCTCTTTCTATTTATTCCTCATACCGTGTACATATTTTCTTCACATTTTTGCCTAACTTTCGTTACAAATTCCCACACCATTTTCCTTATAATGAAGTCGGTCCGGCAGAGATGCTTGTCCGGTCCCTCTCGATAACACATTAGCGTATGCGCGCAGGCGCACGGAAAACGGCTGAAGTCCGCAGCATCTTTGCAGTCCGATTTGAAATCACAGCCGGCTTTCCGCATTATGTAACGTTTCAGGAGGAACAACAATGGACGCACAGACCAGATTGGAAATTCAAAATTTAACCGAACAGCAGCAGCAATATGTAATACAGACACTGCCTGTAAAAGAAAAATCCCTTTCGTCCGCTTATATTTTCTGGGTACTGTTTGGGGCACACTATTTTTATTTGAACAAACCGTTTAAAAACATCTTTTTGTGGGCGCTGTGTTATATCTACATCGGCTTTGTCTGGTGGCTTTTTGATCTTTTCCGCCTGAAAAGCCTGGTTGCCGAGTGCAACCGGGAAATTGCCAAACAGGTAATTCACGATGCCATTCTGCTTTACCCCAAACCGCAAAAACTGCACAGCGAAACGATTGACGCAGAGTATAAAGCTTCCTGAGAACTCCGGTTATTTTTTCAGGAACGTTTTACTCCCCAAGTCAGCACAAAGAAAACCGGCATCTGCAACATGCCGGTTTATTTTTTATGGATTTGTCATGACAGAATTTTTCGTATCCGCTTCAAACAGACGCTGTGCTTTGTGAATGATCAATCAGGAAATATGTATCTGACTTTACTTTTGTTTACTCACATTTCCGCACTGTCAAACAGCAGCGTAACCGGTCCGTCATTTACGGAATGTACCTGCATGTCGGCTCCGAATTCGCCGTGTTCCACTGCAAAGCCTCTGGCCCGACAGTTCTCCATAAATATTTCGTACAGGGGAACCGCCAGCTCCGGTTTGGCCGCGTGGGAAAAGCCGGGACGGCGTTTCTTCAGGTCAGCATAGAGGGTGAACTGGGAAATCACCAAAAGGGCGCCGCCCACCTGGTCCAGGCTCAGGTTCATCTTTCCGTTTTCATCTTCAAAAACGCGGCAGTTACAGATTTTTTCCGCCATCTTGTCCGCGATGGCTTCCGTATCTTCAGGCCCGATGCCCAACAGAATCAGAAAACCCTGCCCAATCTTTCCCGTAACGTTTCCCTCAATTACTACTGACGCTTCTTTTACTCTGGTTACTACGGCTCTCATCGAATCACTCCTGCTCTTTGTTTTTTATTTTTCATATATGTGTTATATATAATATCATTGCATACATCGGCCTGCAACATTTTTTCTGAACAATCCCTGTAAAAAACGATTCCCCAATTGCAATCGCAAACTGCAATTGGGGAATTTGTTTATAAATAATATGTAATTACCAGGCGCTGAGAATGCTGCCCTTGAAGTGGTCAATAATAAACTTCTTGTTTTCTTCCGAATGGTACACTTTCTCAATCTGTTTGATCCGCGGATCGTTGAAATTCTTTTCCGTTGTAACAAAAATATTTACATAGGGATTGTCCGCGCCTTCCACAATGATGGCGTCCTTCAGAGGATTCAGTCCCGCAGGCAGCGCGTAGTTTACGTTGATGCAGGCAATGGTCACGTCTTTAATGCTTCTGGGAATGCCGGCTGCGTCCAGCTCCTGGAATTTAAAGTTGTGTTTGTTTTCCACCACGTCCGTTAATGCGGTAACGGAATTGGTTTTATCTTTCACTTTGATCAGTCCCGCATTGTCCAGCATCAGCAGCGCGCGGCCGCCGTTGGACGGATCGTTGGGAATTGCAACCGTTGCGCCGTCGGGAATGGTCTCGCCCTTTTTCACTTTGGTGGAATATACGGCCATCGGGAAAATTACGGTCTTAAAGCATTCTTTTAACTTAAAGCTGGGTTCCTTTTTCAGGGTCGCCGCCAGATACGGTGCATGCTGCATGCTGTTGGCAAACAGTTCGCCCTGGTTCAGGGCTACGTTAGGCGTTACGAAATCGTTAAATTCCACAACTTCGATCTTCAGGCCCTGCTTTTCCGCCAGTTTCTTTACGTTGTCCATGATTTCTGCATGCGGTCCAGCGGTTACGCCAATCTTGATCGGCTTATCTGCTGCCGGTGCTTTCTTTTCTTCTTTCTTGTCTCCGCCACCGCAGCCCGTCAGGCTGAACGCCAGAAGAGCCGTCGCCAGAATCAGTGAAACTTTTTTCAAAAACATATGAAATCCCCTCCAATTTCCTTTTCTTCTCATATCATATGTAAAAAGTATGATATAGAACTATTATTTCAAATTATAACCAACTTTACTGTTCTGTCAATAAAATTTGTGAATCAGTTAACAATTTTATCCAGCGAATCCGAATTCTTTGACAGATTGTACAGGAAGTTACACTCAACAGACTTCCGAAAGCAAAGTCTCCTGCTTTTCCACGCTGATTAAAAGGCTATTTCGGTCTGCCAAAAGGCTGTTTCAATCGGAATTCTTCCGGAATGTGATCGTCCCGGCTCCAGTCTGTAATGACCGCTTTGCGATCCCCATCCACTTCCACAATATTTAAGGCGCCGTTGCCGATGGGATGCTGCCAGATCTCGTCCAGCGGAATGCCAGCAATGGTCAGCAGGATACTGCTGATGCACATCATGTGAGATACGATCAGCACGGTTTTTCCTTCATGCTTTTTTACAATTTCCCAAAAGGTTTTCCAGGCCCGCTTCTGTGTTTCCGTAAACGGTTCTCCGCCTTTGAGTCTGACTTTTGTGGGAGCGGTGCGCCAGACATCATACCAGCCCGGATACTTTTCATCTATTTCCGATACCAGCAGGCCTTCCCACTCGCCCACGCCCATTTCCTGCAGCCCGTCTGTGGGATACACAGGAATCCTTCTGTCGCCCCGGATAATCTCCGCGGTTTCCACCGCCCGCTGCAACGGACTGGTGTAAATAGCGTCCAATGTTATATTCTGCAGACCGTTTTTTGCAAAACCGGCCTGCTGCCTTCCCGTATCATTCAGGGGAATGTCCGAAAGGCCCTGAAACCGGTGCAGCACATTCCACTCTGTTTCCCCGTGACGAATCAATATGACTGTTGTCTTCATACAATAATCCTTTTCTCCCGCAACGGCAGCCTGCATTACAGTAAAGCAGGTGATTCTCCCGAAACAGGAAAACCACCTGCATTTTTCCTTAACAAACCGTACATTAAATTATCTGTGCACTTGCCGGAATGATTGTCAATCCTTTTGCCGCATTCTCTTACTACAACACCGAAAACACAGCAATGCTTATTTTACAGCTTCCCCAAAGGCCCGGCCGTACTGACGGCACTCTTCCATGTGCGCTTCATCCGGCACCCACTGGCAGCGGATTCCGTCATTGACAATTTCAAAGCCTGCGCCCTGCAGCAGTTCCGTCATCTGTTTTACCGCTTCGCCGCTCCAGCCGTAGCTGCCGAACGCCGCGGCCTTTTTGTTTTTGAACTTCAGGCCCCGGATCAGCTCCAGCATGCCGCCGATAGAATAGGCGAACCCGTAATTGATGGTAGGCGAACCCACCAGAATTGCTTTGGACTTAAACACTTCCGTGGCAATATCGCTCTTGTCTTCTTTGGCCGCGTTCATCAGCTTGATGACCACGTCCGGGTCAGCCTGCCGGATACCTTCCGCGATACACTCTGCCATACGGCGTGTGGACTCCCACATGGTATCGTACACAAAGGTGATCTGATTCTCCTGATAATTGACCGCCCACTTCTGATAGGTCTCCACGATCTGCATGGGATTATCCCGCCAGATGATGCCGTGGCTGGGGCAGATCATGTCAACCGGCACGTTCATGACCAGGATTTCCTTAATCTTCCGGGTCACCATGGGGCTGTAGGGATTCAAAATGTTTACGTAATATTTCATGGCTTCGCTGTACATTTCATGAACATCTACTTTATCGTTGTACAGTTCTTCGCTGGCAAAATGCTGGCCGAAGCCGTCGTTGCTGAAGAGAATATTTTCCCCGGTCATGTAGGTGAACATGGTGTCCGGCCAGTGCAGCATGGGCGCTTCGATGAAAACAAGTTTGGAGTCACCCAGGTCCAGGGTGTCGCCGGTCTTTACGTTCACAAAGTTCCAGTCCTGATGATAGTGTCCCCGGATAATGCTTTCGCCTTTTTTGGTGCAGTAAATGGGCACATCCGGAATTTCCCGCATCAGGGCAGGCAGGGCGCCGCTGTGGTCGATCTCGTTGTGGTTCATGATCACGTAATCGATCTTCTTCAGGTCGATCGTTTCTTTTAAATTCGTTACATATTCCTCATCGTAGGGTTTCCAGCAGGTATCGATCAGCGCCGTCTTTTTGTCCTGCACCAGATAGGAATTATAGGAAGAGCCTTTGTAGGTGGAGAGCTCATGTCCGTGAAAATACACCAGCTCCCAGTCGATTTTCCCTACCCAGGTTACTTTATCGGTAATCTTTTTAGCCATGCAACGTCTCCTTTCCGGCTTATCCGCCGGCTATTGAAAAAAACAGCCAGGTTGTTTTCTTATCTTTGAAATAACGAGAAACCGTCTCTGTAATAACGCAAAACCGTGTTTTCCTGTGAATTATCTGTGACTGCGGAAATAATTTAACGCTACATCCGGGAACAGCGCGTAAGACAACACGTCTTCTACACTGAGGCCGGGATAGCCCGCTTCATCCAGACGGTCGCGCATGGTCTTAAGCTGCGGCTTAATGTCATCGGCAGGACGGTGGTCAATGACCGGCTCGTCTCCGATGGCCAGCTTCCGCACTTCCGGATTGATAGGTCCGGCCGTTTTGCCGTACCGGCCGCGGATCAGTTCCTTTACTTCGCGGGGAATCATTTTGTAACGGCCCATAGCCACGTTCATCACCGCCATGGAACCGACGATCTGGCTGGTGGGCGTAACCAGGGGCGGATAGCCTAAATCTTCCCGCACCTGGGGCATTTCCTTCAGCACTTCGTCCAGCTTGTCGCCGATACCCATGCCTGCCATCTGGCTGCGCAGGTTGGACAGCATGCCGCCGGGAATCTGGTACAGCAGCACTTTGGGATTTACGTTAAAGTTCGGGTTCACATGGAACTCCTGGCTTGTGGTTCCCGAGAACGGGGCAAGCGCCGTATCCAGAATATCCACACCGGCTTCCGCCGCTTTCAGCGCGGTCATATGGCCCAGACCGGTGGTACAGTGATTATGAAGTTCCAGTGGAACCGCAATTTCTTTTTTCAATGCTTTGATCAGATTTTCCGCGCCGTAGGGGCTCAACAGACCCGCCATGTCTTTAATGCAGATGGAATCAGCCCCCATCTGTACCATTTCCTTGGCCAGCCGCACAAAGTCCTCCGGTTTGTGATACGGACTGGTAGTATAAACCAGCGCGCCCTGCATGTGGGCCCCGGCTTTCTTGCCTGCTTTAAAGGAAGTTTCCAGGTTTCTCGTATCGTTGAGCGCGTCAAATACACGGATGATGGAGACGCCGTTTTCCACGCTCTTTTTAATGAACTCAGACACTACGTCGTCCGCATAATGGTTGTAGCCTAACAGATTCTGGCCCCGCAGCAGCATCTGTATGGGTGTGTTCGGCATCCGGTGCCGCAAGATCCGCAGACGGCCCCAGGGGTCTTCATCTAAAAAACGCAGGCAGGCGTCAAAAGTCGCGCCGCCCCAGGCTTCAATAGCATGATAACCAACGTTGTCCAGTTTTTCCAGAACCGGAATCATATCCTGCACCCGCATCCGGGTCGCAACCAAAGACTGCGGACCGTCCCGCAATACGGTTTCTGTAATTTTCAAGGGTTTTACTTCTGTCATCTTAACACTCCTTTACCGGATTTCGTAAAAATCAAATTTAAATAATTTAAAATTTGTCAAAAATTATGTCCATACATACAACCTACGCGCCTTATTATAACACAAAAAGCCGGTCATGTATACAAAATACATGAGAATAATTCCTGATAAAAATCAAAATGTTTTTTACAGAAACAGGAACCCGGAACGTTTATGACAAAAATCTTTTGTTATGATTCATATGCCGTGCAATGATCCTTGCAAAACGCTCATATAAAAAAGACTGCGGAATGTACCGCAGCCTTTCCTGAAATAACCTGAAATAATATACGCAATAGGAAATCCTTACGCTTTCTGCTTTTCCGCCCGGTTGATAGCGCAAAGGATTCCCAGCAGGGAGGCCACAACGATACCGCTGTGAATGCCTACACCGAAAATGTGATTTCCATCCGGTTTCTGAAGTTCAATATAGCAGATAGCCTTGGCATTAGAACCGACGCTGATTGCATGTTCGTCGTAGTTAATAAACTTATAGCCGGTAATGCCCACTTTGGAAAGCGCATTAAAGAACGCATCGATAGGACCGTTTCCCCGGCCCATCACATCCTCCGGTTTGCCGTCCACGGCAATTACGCCGGTAAAAATCGTCGGGTTGTCGTTATCCTGTTCTTTGTGCTTCTCATAAATAAAATGGCGCTCGATGATTTCGTATTTCCCCTTCAGATCAATAAATTCTTTCTGGAAGAGTTCCACGATCTGCAATTCGTTCAGTTCATCACCGTACGCATCCGCCGCAGCTTTGACGATGTCGCCGAATTCCGGCTGCATGGCTTTGGGCATACGATAGCCCTTCGCCTTTTCCAGCACAAAGGCTGCGCCGCCTTTACCGGACTGGCTGTTGATTCGGATGATGGGTTCGTACTGCCGGTTGATATCCGCCGGATTGATGGGAAGATAGGGAACTTCCCAATACTCCGTGCCGGTTTGTTTCATGTAATCAAAGCCTTTTTTGATGGCATCCTGATGGGAACCGGAAAAGGCAGTGAACGCCAGCTGGCCCGCATAAGGCTGCCGGGGCGGGATTGACATCTTCGTACACTCTTCGCAGACTTTGCCCACCGCCTGGATGTCATGGAAATCCAGTCCGGGGTCTACGCCCTGGGTGTACATATTCAACGCCACCGTTACAATATCCAGGTTACCGGTCCGTTCCCCGTTGCCGAAGAGACAGCCTTCAATGCGTTCCGCACCGGCCAGGAGGCCCAGTTCCGCACAGGCTACGCCGGTGCCCCGGTCGTTATGGGGATGCAGGCTGATAATCGCCGCTTCCCGGTTGGGCAGATGCTTGATAAAATATTCAATCTGGTCTGCATAGGTGTTGGGCGTACACATTTCCACCGTGGCAGGCAGGTTAATGATAACCGGATTTTCTTTTGTCGCTCCCAGCGCTTCCATCACTTCGTGACAGATACGGACGGCAAAATCCTGTTCCGTACCGGTATAGCTTTCCGGTGAATATTCATAACGGATGTTCATGCCGCTGCGGGCAATTTCTTCTTCCGTCAGTTTGCGGATCAGTTTCGCGCCTTCCACCGCAATCTCAACGATTCCGTCCATATCTTTCTGGAACACAATCTTGCGCTGCAGGGTGGACGTAGAATTATAAAAATGGATTATCACATTTTTAGCGCCCTTCACTGCCTCAAACGTCTTCCGGATCAGTTCCGGACGGGCCTGCACCAGCACCTGCAGCGTCACGTCATCCGGCACCAGGTTCTGTTCGATCAGGGTACGGATAATCTCATACTCCGTTTCGGAAGCAGACGGGAAACCGATTTCAATTTCCTTAAAACCGATATCGATCAGCATTTGGAACATGCGCAGCTTTTCATCCAGCTGCATGGGCGTTACCAACGCCTGGTTGCCGTCCCGCAGGTCTACGCTGCACCATACGGGCGCTTTGTCAATTACATGATCGGGCCAGTCCCGGTGTTCCAGCGGAATCTGTGCAAACGGGATGTACTTCTTGGCAGGTGCTTTCATTTCCTAATCCTCTCTTCTCCTTAAACGGGAAAAATCTCCCATGTATGTAACAGAAATTATATCAATTTGTAAAAAATAAGTCAATTTCTGTTGCAGCCTATTATGAAAAAACTAATCTCCCGATCATTTTCCCTCAGGAGTTTTCTTTTCGTCTCCGGCTAAATGGGTCACGATTATTTTTTTCAGTCTGTGCTGGTCGACTTTCGTAACCTCAACTTTTAAATCCCGGTAGGTAAACGTATCTCCCTTTTGGGGCACTTCCCCCAGGGATTCCACGACCCAGCCGCTGATAGACTGGTTTTCCAGATTGTAAAGGTCAAAGTCCAGCTGGATGTATTCGAACAGGTCGCGCAGGCTGGCATTCCGGGAATTGCTGTCGCAGGAGACCAGGTACCACCAGTTCTTCCAGTATGTCCTCAATCGTAATGATGCCGGCAACGCTTCCGTAACTGTCAATGACCGCAGCCATCTGCAGTTTATTGTGCTGGAGATTTTTCAGCAGCAGAGAAATTTTCGTGGAGCGATGGACATACGCTATATTTTTTAAAATCGTTTTAATGTTAAACTTCGGGTCTTTTAAATAGGAATTGTAAAAATCTTTGGCATGGAGCAATCCGATAATATTGTTTTCTTCCGCATCGTAAACAGGAATCCGGGTAAAATGGTTTGTGGTAAACAAACGGTAGATTTCCGCATTGCTGTTGGTCACGCTGCAGGCTACCATATCGACCCGGGGCGTCAGGATTTCTTTCACCCGGATGTCGTTAAACTCGATAGCTGATTTGATCAGATCGCTTTCTTCCTCACTGATGGTTCCTTCGTTTTCCACTTCGTCAACCATAACTTTCAGTTCAGCTTCCGTAATCGTTGGTTTGGCTTCCCCTTTCCCGGAAATCTTATGGCTGAGAAAACCTTTCAGTTGTTTAAAAACAAAATTGAGGGGAGCAAACAGCCAGGTATTCCACCACAGGAGCTTATGTACGGACAGCAAAAAGGGTTCGGAATATTCTTTCGCCAGGCTTTTGGGCGAAATTTCTCCCACAACAAGTACAACTACGGTTGTAATAGCAGTAGCGATGGAGACACTGCCCTCATCCCCGATCAGTTTAATACACAAAAGGGTAGCAATGGAGGCCGTGCCTATATTGACAATATTATTGCCCACCAGAATTGTGGAAAGAACTTCGTCAAAATGATCCAGCAGTTTTAATATCCCTGCGGCATCCTTGTCCCCGTTCCGGGCCAGATGCTTCATGCGAATCTTGCTCACGGTACTGAGCGCCGTTTCCGACGCGGAATAAAAGGCGGAGCCGCACAGGAATATGATAAGGATCACAACATATTCATACAGTTCGTTTTCAACAATCATGAAACTAATTCCTTCCTCATTTGTGATTGCTTTTAACGTCACCTGAGTTCTTATTTAAGGAGATGCTGCCGGAACGCTTTACGCAGCAAGTCAACAATAATGATGGATAAAGCGCAAATAATGACCACGCTCCACTCCTGTCCGTTCAACGGGGCCGTGCGAAGTACGCTTCCGCCAAACAGCGTCAGAAGATACTGGATGAGAACGATGCCTCCCATGACCTGGATAAACCCTTTATTATCCAGAATATGGTCAAGCAGGTCCAGTCCTTCTACCCTGACGTTAAACCCGTTGGCCACCGCCATAAAAATGTAGGCGCAGAAAAAGCCCGTGTAGGTAAAAATATGGTCCGGCGCGTCACGGAAGAGGGAATCCACCCACGCGCTTTTATAAAACGCAACCGCCACCAGCGTCATCCATAAGCCGCCCAGTACAATTGTTGACATCATGCCTTTGGAAACGATGGGGCCGCCCCGTTCCTTGGGCCGTTCCTGCATATATTTTTCCAGTGCCGGCTCGCCGCCGAAAGCCAGGGCCGCCAGCGTATCCATCACCAGGTTGATCCACAAAATCTGGATAATGGTCAGCGGTTTTTCCACACCGATAAAGGGCGCAATGAAGTTGATCAGCACCGCGGAAAAATTGATGGAAAGCTGGAACGTAATAAACTTACAGATGGAATTGTAAATAGTACGTCCGTACAAAATCGCCTGCTTGATGGACAGGAAATTGTCATCCAGGATCACTATATCGCCGGCTTCTTTGGCCACTTCCGTGCCGCTGCCCATGGCAAACCCCACATCCGCCCGTTTCAGGGCCGGGGAATCGTTGACCCCGTCGCCGGTCATGCCTGTTACCAGGTTCATTTCCTGGGCAATACTGACAAGACGCAGTTTGTCCAGAGGCAGTGCCCGGGACACCACCCTGAGGTCCGGCAGATTTAATTTTACCTCCTCATCGGACATGGCCGCCAGTTCCTGACTGGTCCAGACCTGATCCTGAGGCCTTCGTAAAAGTCCGGCATCTCTGGCAATAGCCACTGCCGTTTCTTTCCGGTCCCCGGTGATCATGACGATCTGCACGCCGGCTTCATGCACTTTTTGAATGGCTTCCACTGCTTCCGGACGCACTTCATCCCGAATCGCCAAAATTCCCGTCAGTGCCAGTCCTTTTTGCGGCAGTTCCGGTCCGTAAACGGATTTTGGGAAGGTACATAAGGCCAGCAAGCGAATGGCCCGGCCTGCCAGTTCCACCATCTTCTCATCCAGAGCCTGTTTCATGGCCTCTGTAAAAGGAAGGCAGTGCCCCTTTTCGTCCCAGTAATAATCGCAGTACTGCAGCAGTTTTTCCGGCGCGCCTTTGGCCAGGGTATATTCACTGGCCCCCTGCACTCCCGCAAAGGAGTATTTGGTGGCGCTGTTAAAAGGAACAAACGTATTCCGTAACGGCATTTGCAGCTTACGGTAATCGCCAATATACCGGGTCAGGGCCCGTTCCGTAATATTGCCGCCTACAATGGCGCCTTCCGCAACGGCAGCCGACGTATTGAGGACCACATTTTCATAGGTCATTTCCCGAATCGGAACAGGGATCCGGTCAAAGGACAGGTATTCTTTCAGGTCTCCGGTGATAAAGTCCACAACCTCCAGCTGTCCTTTGGTGATGGTACCGGTTTTATCCGTAAACAGCAGGTTCAAACTGCCTGCCGTTTCAATCCCGTTCAGTTTGCGGACCAGCACATGGTCGTTCAGCATCTTCCGCATATTCAGGGAAGAAACGATAGCGATCATCAGGGGCAGTCCTTCCGGCACCGCCATCACGATGATGATGACAGCCAGGATCAGCGCCTGCACCACATCGCTGAGGACCTGGGCCGTATTGGCAACATAAAGCGCCCAGCCGCCTGCCAGGAACATCTTGTGCAGCAACACCGCAATAAAAATCAGCAGGCCTCCTGCATAGCCGAAGTAACTGATCTTATCCGCCAGATGCTTCAGTTTCAGTTTCAGCGGGCTGTCCCGTTCCACTTCCTTTAATTCCTGTACCAGCTGCCCGTAGACAGATGCGTCGCCGACCTTCTCCGCCCGCATCAGGCCCTGCCCTTCCACTACGACAGAACCGCGATACAGGCAGTACGGATTCAGGAAATCCGTCTCAGTCCCCCAGGAAAAATCAGGGGAAGCCGGCTTTTTCTTCGCTTCTTCGCTTTCCCCGTTCAAAGCAGCCTGGTCCAGTTTCAGGGACCCTTCCAGCAACAAACCGTCCACCGGGACCTTGTCTCCGCTTTCCAGCTGCACCGCATCCCCGACTACAATATCGTCAATTCGCAGTTCCACAGGTTTCCCGTCGCGCCATACCTTGCAGGTGATGCGGCTTGCTTCCTCCTGCAGTTTTTGAAAGGCGTTCTCATTGCTGTATTCAGACAGTGTGGACACAAACGTCGCCAGTATGATCGCGACAAAAATGCCTGCTGTCTCGATCCAGTCCGCGTAACCCATATACACAAAAACCACATTGACAAGCAAAGCCACAATGAGGATACGGATGATGGGATCCCCGAAATTGTCCAGCAGTTTGTCAAAAAACGTCTGTTGCGGCGGTTTGCTTAAGGCATTGTTTCCATATTTTCTTAATGACTGTGCAGCTTCTTCGCTGGTCAGACCAATTTTAATCATGGAGTCTCCTAGTAGTTAAGACAGATTGTTATTGTGCATAAAAATAATGCGGCAAGGATAAGATATCGCAAAACCGTCAACGATTGCTATTCCATGGATTCATTCGCCTGTGGCTTCGGAACTCGGGACTTCGTCCCTCAAACAGCCTCGCCACGACGGCGAATTTCATCTCATGAAATAACGCAATCGCTTCCGATGTTTTGCTCATATCTTGTCCTTTTCCGCATCATTATTAATGTACAGGATGAATCGGCCGTTCGTCTTTCTCTTCTTCTTCTACATTAACACCTACCGGGCCGCCTACTACCGCAGGCAGACGAAGCAGTTCGCTTTCCAGATGAGGCTGGATTACATTCAGCAGCATGACCATGATTGCTTCCGGATCAAACGTCTCATCATTGGCAATCAGGCTGCAGTCCAGTTCCAGATTCCCGTCCGGTGTCACGATGTATTTGAACGCGCCGAACCGGTTGTTCAGCTGGTTCAGGTATTCCAGCACTTTTGCCTGGTTCTGTTCATTCACCACTTTATGACCCACCAGCACTTTAATCATACCGTAAATGGAATCATTCAGTATAACCTGGACAAACTGCTGCTGTCCTGCCGTCTGCAGTCCGCTGAAGTACACGACGGTACGGAACTGATCGTCGTATTCTTCCCTATGGAAACCGCTGACTTCACGGTCCTTCATAAACCGGTCAAACCGTTCCGCTTTCACTCTGGGCGGGTTCGTGTTACCCATCTGATCTTTCACATTTTCCAATGCCATGTTAAACACCTCTCTACATATATTTGAATAGAATTTATTTTCCGGCTGCCAATCACTGTCATCCGGTTTTAAAGGAAACGCCGATCAGGCAGCGTTTCCTTACAAAGCATCATTACATACAATCTGCGATACTGTTTATTGTATCACAAAAGAGTCTTTTCCTGCCAGTACAGGGAATGGGTTTCTTTATCCAGATACAATACTTTCTGATGATATTTGTTCAGGGTACTGCGGTGGCCTACGCTGACCAGGGTAGTCTGTTGCGCTTCTTCCATCAGCAGCGTGTAGACTTTCGCTTCGGTTTCTTCATCCAGAGCGGAAGACGCTTCATCCAGGAACAGCCATACCGGTTTGTAAATCAGAGCACGGACAAAAGCCAGCCGTTGCTGTTCGCCTACGGAAAGTACGTGGCTCCAGTCCGCTTCCAGATACAACTTTTCAAACAGATACCCGATACAGCAGTCTTCCATCAGCTGTTTCAGTTCCTCATCGGTCCGGCTTTCCGTCCCGGGGTACAAGAGGGATTCCTTCAATGTGCCCAGCGGCAGATAGGGACGCTGGGGAATGAACATCAGCTTGCTCTCTTCCGGAATTTCCAGCGTGCCTTTCACATAGGGCCAGATTCCGGCCAGTGCACGCAGCAGTGTACTCTTTCCGCTGCCGGACACGCCTTTGATCAGCACATTGGTGCCGGGTTTCAGCGTGAAGGAAACGTTTTGCAAAACAGCGGATTCATCCGGCAGCGTGACATCCATATCCGTTGCCACAATAGCGTCAGAAGCACCGGGCTTGCGCTGTAAATCCTGCTGTGCATTCTCCTGCTTCACCTGCTGCATATGGAGGCCAAAACCGGTGAGACGTTCTACCACAGCCTGCCATTCCGCAATCGACGAATACATATCCACAAAATAGGAAAGGCTTTCCTGCACGCGGCCAAAGGCGCTGGAAATCTGCATCAGGCCGCCCAGTGTGATTTCTTTGGCCAGATACCGGGGCATAGCCACAACCAGCGGGAAAATGATAGCGATCTGGGAGTACCAGCTGTTCAGCCAGGTCAGCTGTTTCTGCTTCTTGATAATGCTCCAGAAATTATTCAGCAGCAGGGAAAAGCGTTTCTTAAAAACGCCGCCTTCATGACCTTCCCCGCTGTAAAAGGCTACGCTCTCCGCATTTTCACGCATGCGCATCATAGCAAAACGGAAGTCCGCTTCGTATTTTTGCTGCACGAAGTTAAGGCCGACCAGTTTGTTTCCCACCTTATAAGTCAGCCAGGTACCGATAATAGAATACAACAGGGCCGTCCATACCAGATAGCCCGGGATATGAATATCCATTCCGGCCAGTTTGAACTGCAGCGGACCCGATAAATTATACAGGATTACCACAAAAGATGCAAATGTAGTAAACGCTTTCAGGATGCCGATGCCAAAACGCAGTGTATATTCCACAAACATCCGGACGTCTTCACTGATACGCTGGTCCGGGTTATCGGTTGCCGTCCCGAACATCTGCAGGCGGTAATAGGTCTTATGGTTCAGCCACTCGTCAATGTATTCATTGGTAAGCCAGCGGCGCCAGTTGATGATCAGCACCTGTTGAAGGTAAAAGGCGTACACGGCCAGGATAATATAAATAAAAGCCAGCCAGCTGAAATGGAACAGTTCCGAAAAAATTTTTTCTTTTTCATAATTCTGCAGCGCGCTGTAAAAAATATTGTACCACTGGTTGAGCTGCACCAACATGAACACCACGCCCAAGGTCAGCGCAATGATGGCCAGCAGCAACAGATAGGCTTTTTTCTTTTCCTCACTCTGCCAATACGATTTGGTCAGCGCCCAGACATTTTTAACAAAGCGAACGCTTTCATCCATTTTTTTCATTTGATGACACCTTTACATTATTACGAGTACTGATGATTAAGAGTACTGACACCCGTATGCACGCTTGCCCGTAGTCTTTCGTCTTAGCATCAGTTATGCCATTTCTTTCTGATAAATAATCTGCCTTAACCGGATGTATCATTTTTAAGGAGACAAATTACATTCCTATTTTATAAGAAAGAAAAACGTCTGGCAAGTGTTTCCACATGCCAGACAGTAATATTTACGGATTTTTCACAACCGTGATGTACATGAACCAACAAATAAACAATCATACATGATAAAACAACTGTCACGAATCGTCATTACAATAATAACAATGAGTTACAGGTCAGCCATTTCGTCTTTATGTTTGCCGCGGCTGAAGAACCGTTCCACCACTACGAACAGTACAGGGATCAGGAAGATGCCTACGAATGTATTGAAGGTCATTCCGCCTACTACTGCGTTACCCATGGATACACGGGAACCGGCGCCGGGGCCGGTAGCGATAGCCAGGGGCAGACAGCCCAGAATAAACGCAAAGGATGTCATCAGAATAGGACGCAGACGGAGATGAGCCGCATTGATGGCTGCCGTCACCACATCCTGTCCGCCTTCCAGATTCATCTTTGCATATTCCACAATCAGGATGGCGTTCTTTGCCGCCAGCCCGATCAGCATAATCATGGCAACCTGCATATAAATATCATTCTGCTGGCCTCGCAGGAACTGGGAACCCAGGCAGCCCATAACCGCCGGGGGAACCGACAGCAGTACCGCGATGGGAATGGTCCAGCTTTCATACAGGGCACACAGCACTAAGAATACGAATACGAGGGAAATCGCGTACAGACCGTAAGCCTGGTCGCCGGCTTCCCGTTCGTCACGGCTCTGGTCGGTCCATTCATAGGTGTAGGTGGTCGGCAGTACTTCGTGGGCCACTTCTTCCAAAGCAGCCATGGCCTGGCCGGTAGAATACCCGTCTGCCGGGGAACCGGCAATCTTAAAGGCGCTGGCACCGTTAAACCGGGTAATGGAAGGAACTGTCATTTCCGGTTCCACAGTGACAAGAGAGTCCAACGGAACCATTTCGCCGTTGTTGCTGCGCACAAAGAAGAACCGCATATTCTTGACATCATCACGGTATTGGGGCTGGGCCTGCATAACTACTTTCCAGGTACGGCCGAAGTTATTGAAGTCATTCACTTCCATACCGCCCAAAAACGCCTGCAGCGTAGTGAACACGCTGGCTACCGGAACGTTCAGGGATTCCGCTTTTTCGCGGTTGACGTTGAATTTATAACCCGGGGTATCCGTGTTAAACGTGGTATACGCGATTCCGATTTCCGGGCGTTGGTTTGCTTTCATGACAAACTGTTGAGCGTACGTATTCATCTGCTCAATGGAGTCACCGGCCAGATTCATGATATACATACTCAGGGAACCGGTACTGGACAGACCCGGCAGCGCCGGCTCGTTAAAGGCCATGATATTCATTTCCGGCGTCTGGGCTGCCAAGGCGTAGGTGCGCTGGATCAGTTCGAACGTACTGGTAGAACGTTTGTCATACTCTTCCATCATCACAGGGATGATACCGGCGCTGGCTTTCGGTGCATTGCTCAGAATATCAAAACCGTTAATGGGCATTACATATCTGACGCCCGGCAGTTCACCCAGCTTGCGGGCGAAATCTTCCATCTGCTTCATGCCCCGGTTGGAAGATGCACCTTCCGGCAGATTGTAGGAAATGATATACATGCCCTGATCTTCATCCGGCACATAACCGGACGGAGTAATTTTAAACAAAAGGCCGGTCAAAATACAAATAACCAACAGACCGCACATCATCAGCTTGGAATAGCGGATGCACTTGCCCACCTGAGTCGTGTATTTCGCCAGGGTATTGGCATACCACACATTAAACCGGTAAATCACTTTACCGATAAATCCTTTATTGGCTTCTTCACTTGCCGCGCTGGAATGGGGCTTCAGCAGCTTCGCACAAAGGGCCGGGGTCAGCGACAGCGCAACCACGGCGGACAACATCATGGAAACAGAAATGGTCAGGGCGAACTGTTTGTACAGCTGGCCGGTAGAACCGCTCATGAAAGAAATCGGCACAAACACGGCTGCCAGCACGCAGGCAATGGCCACAACCGGACCGGACACTTCTTTCATGGCCCGGTAGGTAGCTTCTTTCGGAGACAGGCCGGTTTCCTGAATGTGATGTTCCACGGCTTCCACTACAACGATAGCGTCATCTACTACCAGACCGATAGCCAGAATCATGGCAAACATGGACAGGGTGTTAATGGAAAACCCTAATAATACGAAAGCGCCGAAAGTACCGATCAGGGAAACAGGCACTGCCAGCATGGGCACCAGGGTAGCCCGGAAATTTCCCAAAAAGATGTACACTACAATTAAAACGAGGACTAATGCTTCAAAGAACGTGTGGGCAACTTTTTCCAGAGATTCCCGTACAAACTGCGTCTTGTCCTGGGCAACGATCAGTTTCATATCCGGAGGAAACCGGGTTTCGGCATCCTCCAGTACTTTTCGGATTTCGGCAACGGTTTCAATCGCGTTGGCATCCGAGGTTAATGAGATTGGATATACTACCGATTCACCGCCTACGCCCTTATCCAGGAACAGGGAAGCAGGTGTATCCATACGTTCGCCTTCGTAAATATCGGCGATGTCTTTTAATTTTAAAATCTGTCCGTTCTGTGCCCGGACAATAATGTTACTAAACTCTTCCGGGGTTTTCAGACGGCCCTCGGCACTGGCAGAATATTTGAATTCCAAATCGTTGGTGGTGGGTTTGGAACCGATGGAACCAACGGGAGCCTGGATGTTCTGTGTCTGAATCGCTGCGGCAACATCGGATGCAGTCAGTCCCAGCTGAGCCATCAGGTCCGGCTTCAGTTCCACACGCATGGAGTATTCCGGGCCGTATTCACCAACGGAGGACACGCCTTTAACACGCTTAATCGGGTCTACTACGTTAGAAGCCCCGTAGGTTTTCAGGAACATGCCGTCGTAGGTTTTGTTGGGAGACGTCAGTACAAAATACATAATCGTCTGGGAAGACATCTTGGCCGTGGTAATACCGTACTGAGTAACCTCGGTAGGCATGGATGCCTTGGCCTGGTCTACACGGTTCTGCACTTCTACAGAGGCAATGTCACCGTTCTTTTCCAGGTTGAAGTTAACATCTAATACATAACGGCCGGTATTAGTAGAAGTAGAACGCATATCACGCATGTTTTCCACGCCGTTTACCTTCTGCTCAATAGCCTGGGCTATCGATTCTTCTACAGTGGAAGCGTTAGCGCCAACATAGTTGGTCTCCACTTCAATCTGGGGTTTTGTAATATTGGGATACTGTGCAATAGGAAGGCTGAACCCTGCAATTACGCCGGCAAAGACGATGACCAGGGAAAGGGCTATTGCAAATATCGGTCGGTCGATAAAGAACTTAGCCACTTAGGTTCCCTCCTATTGTTTGCTTTCGTTACTCAGGTCGGCTTCCGTCATGGCGGCGGGTTTTACTTCAGACCCTTTATTCACTTTCTGGACACCTTCAACTACCAGCGTCTCATCGCCGTTCAGGCCTTTTTCCACCAGCCACAGCTTGCCGACGCGGGCGCCCAAGGTAACTTCCTTCATATCTACTTTGTTATCGCTGCCTACAACGAACACGAATTTTTTGTAAAGCATTTCCCGGACAGCGCGCTGGGGAATCAGCATAGCGTTCTTAATGGTTCCCGCATTGGCCTGCAGGCGGGCAAACATGCCCGGCATCAGCCGATTGTTATCATTGCTGAACCGCGCCTTTAATGTCAGGGCGCCTGTACCGCTGCCGATTTCCCGGTCTACCTGATCCACCGTCAGACAGCACCAGTTTTAAATCTTCCAGCGCTTTCGCGCCGGAATCGGAATGAGCCTTGGAAAGCTGCAGGTACTCATTTTCAGACATGCTGAATTTGATCCGTACCGGATTCGTATTGCTCATGGTAGCCAGCACGGTCTGCCCGGCCGCCACAAAGTTGCCTACGGACAAATCGCTGGTACTGATCCTTCCGGAGAAAGGTGCCCTTACTTCCGTATCGCCCATACTGCATACTGATCTGCGCGTTTTCCAGAATGGCTTCATGAGCCGCAACCTGGGCCTGGGCGGAATCCCGCTGGGCCATCACCAGATCATACTGCTGTTTGGACACAGCATTCTGCTCATATAATTTTTTATAGCGTTCCGCGTCCGCTGCCAGGCGGTTATATTCTGTTCTTGCCGCGGCAAGGGCTGCCTGGGCATTCAAAAGGTTTGCCTTATACGTGCGCTGATCGATAGTGAACAATACCTGACCTGCTTCCACCCGGTCGCCGCCGTTAAAATAGTCAGCTTCGCTTCCTGCTGGGCTTCCACAAAACCGGTAAACTCATGCACATTCGGTGTATCCCTCTTGATTACCTGCATGGTCTTGACTGCCACTGCAGCCGGCGCTTTCTGCTGCGCCTGTTTATTACCGCATCCGGCAAAAAGCAGCAACCCGGAAACCGCCAGGGCAACAGCTAAACCTTTACCCCATTTTCCACGAACATCACGTAACATAAAATAGCTCCTCCTGAAATTGGCACTTGTGTATCATTCAAATATAGTAATTAAAATTAAATTGCAAGAATTCAGCTTGAAACACTTTCGCATTTTCAGCATGTGTAATATTATAATGTAAAACAAGGCAAAATGCAAATTCGATTAAACGAATTTACATAGAAATTTCTCTGATTTTCTTTCGTTTTATCCCGTTTCCTTTTTATTCTGACTGGTTAGTCAGAATTTTTATTTGTCTACTATTGACTTATCTTTGACAAAGGGAAGCAGGTCTTTTTTCTCAATAAAGGCCAAATGGATGGCCGCCTCATCCTGGAAGTTTTCTTCAAGCAAACGATCCTGCAGCACAAAATGCCTGCCGGTAAAATGCCAGAATGCAGGCTTAACTGTTAGGAAACAGTTTTTCGGCTTGCCAAGCAGGTTTAGGATTTTTAAAAAATCCGGATTTTTGGTGTTAAACATTTCATCCAGTTTAATCAGTTCGCCATTCCGCATATTAAAATTGTGCAATTCCCGGATTACCTCGCCGTTTTTGTTCCTGTATCCCAGTTCCAGGCTTAACAGGTTCTCACCGGCATATTTCACCTGAAAAGCCCTTTCGTCTTCTTCCGGTGCTTTGGCATACCAGACATTCAGTTTATCATTGATTTTATTCTGCAGCTCCGGTTTCTCCTCCACAGCGACAACGGGACGGCTGATCACCCGGTCTCCGATAAACGCCCGGCGCGGATACAGTTTCCAGTTTCCTGCCCCGTCAGGCCGGTTCGCATCATCGGCATCGGGTTTGAGCAGTTCATCCAGGGTATCCGTCAGCGTAATTTCCTCCGGAATCCACTTTTCTTCTTTCAGCGCCCACCTGACCGCAAGGCGCCCCAACAGATCCTGCCCGTTGGCAGCGAGTACATTCTGCTCCGTAAACAGACGACCGCCCAACATGGTTAAAGAAGCAACCTCTGTTACCAGCGGACGCAGGTACGGTTTCGCAATGCTGCCGTCCTTTCTGTAAAGCTGCAGCACGTTTTTCGCGCTTCCTGAAAATGATAGTGTTTTTTTGTTTCCGTCTGCTTCAGGCCAGACGCTTTCTACCGTAAACTGATAATCCGGTTTATATTCCGCTTTTGCAGCTACGCCCATACTGTCTGCACCGGAAAACACGGCACGCACTTTCTTATAATCGGAAAAATCCAGAATGCGGCAGCCCACAGCCGCATTCATCCCGCCCTTGGCAGCCATCAGGAGAATCTGATCGTGAGGTTTGTCCGAAATTTTTGCTTTCTTCTTGTCCGTTCCTTCGCCTGTTTCTTCTTTTAACGATTCCAGAAGTTTTGCAAAACGCAGTTCCGTGTCCTCTTTGCCAGTTTCCTCTTTCTTTTCGGAAAGAGCAGCTGTTTGGTTTGTTTCCACATCTTTCATCGCTGCCGCAGCGTTTTGCTGTTTTGCTTTAATCTCTTTCCGCTTTGCTTTTGAATGATTCTGTTCCGCTTTGGCGTTCACCGGTACTTTTTCCAGCAGACAATAGTATCCGCCATCCAGGTCGGCCTTCCAGGCGGTCAGCATTTTGCCTTCCGCATTTTTCACCATAACCCACAAATTGGAATAATAATTGCTGCCAGGTATTCTTTTATCCCCGGTCAGTTCAACAACTTTTTTCTGACCGCTGCCATCTACATCCGCTTCCACTTTGGCCAGCAACGCTGCCTCTGCCGAAGAAAAGGGCGCTGTCAGCAACAGCCATGCACTAATTCCGGTCAAAACACGTTTAAACATCGTTATCCTCCATCCTGCTGTCCCTTCCGACAGCATGAACATCTTACCTGTATCGTTACGGCGGTCTTTGCTGTTACCCGCCGATAAAATTTCCGTTTTATACAACATTTTATTTTTCCAGTTTGCCTTTATAATCCGGCGGAACCGCGGTCAGCCACTGACGCCTCTTTTCTTTGTCGCGGAACAGATGGGCGTCGAACCACATATAATAGAAACGTGTAGCAGAAATAATGTTATATCCATCCTGCGCATGATCTGTGGTATCATAGGGATCCGCTAAAATCAGCACATCATTCATTCCTTCCCGATCGCCCAGTGTATCGTGGCCGATAATCACACGCCAGTGACCGCCCCAGTCAACATTTTCCACCATGAGGGGAATGCCCTGTTTAAGATTGCTGTCCACAAAATCCAAAAACTTTTCATAGGTTTCCGGAGAACCGTCTTTTAAGGCGTTTTTAACTTTCCATCCTTTTTGTTCAAAATACCGGCTCATACCACGGGTATTCGTGCCAGGATCTTTCATACCGGCCGAATGGGTTCCCATGATTTTTGCCATTTCCATTTCCGAATCGGGCGCGTTGCCAAGAAAATGCTGTACCACCGTCAGCGCCGCAGCCGGGCCGCAGGTGTAGTCCGTATGCTGTTGATATGTTTTATATTTTTCCAGCAAAATCAGCGTACCGCCCGACTTCATGTTATATACGTCTATTTTTTTAAAGTAGGGAGAATCTTTAATATCAGCCTGACTTTGAATGGCAGCCGAACCGCCACTGTCTGTTCTCAACAGCAGGACAGCTTTAGCGCTTACATCCTCCAGCAAGCCGGATTGTTCCGACTTTCCGGTCGATGTTTTATTAATGTAAAAATTCAGTAGGGCAACTGCAATAACTGCCGCTGCCAGCAGAATTGTTTTCTTATTCACAGTCATGCCATCATCCTTGTTCATCTTCTGATAGAAAAGTTCTGACAATGTTATTCTTTGTCGGTTTTGTTACGGAAACCCTGATTACGCTTTTCCAGTTTCCGCTCCAAAGCCTGCAGCAACGCATCCCTTTCATTCGGAATGCTGCCGCTCTGCACACGGGCCAGCAGATATTTCATAGCCTCGCCCACGGTCAGGGAAGGTAAGGCCTGTGCCGATTGTAAAGACCTTACCGCATCACAATCTTGTTTTTCCACACCAGCTTCCGAAAAAGCTTCTCTCGTTTCTTTCGAATTACACGCAACTTCCTGCGCCAGCAGTTCCTGTATTTCACTGCCCCGTACTTTTAAATCCGAAGTGTGCACCGGCATCCGCTCCCGGGCTATCAGCACGGCTTCTTCTCCCAGCCTGCGGCCTTCCTCCATCACCGGCTCCTGCAGGACACCGGCCCAGGTAGCGCCCATATCCGCCAAAAACACTTCGGTCAGCTGGGAAAAAGCCTCTGTCATTTCCTTTTCAGTACGAAACGCACCGCTGGTTGCTTCGCTGCGAATCCAACGCAGCAATGTATTGTTTTGATAAATCATCATTGGTGCAAAACGCATGTGCTTGGCCACCAGCCAACGCACCCGCTGCACAAACGGACGGGGGTAACGCAGCCGCGTCAGGATTGTTTCCGCTATGATTGCGCTTTCCTTTTCGTGCCCGTGATCGTTGGGATATCCGTCAGGCGTGGTTCCCCGGATCCCCGGCAGCCCCTTTGCCACATCATGCAGCAGCAACGCCCATCGAAGGGTAAGTTCCCGGGGGCCCTGATCCACGGCCGCCAGAATATGCTCCCATACATTATAACAATGAAACCGGATATTCTGTGGCAGGCCCGGAAGGTGAACCAGTTCCGGCAACACATCCACAAAGGTTTCGCAGCCCTTCTCCCTCACCCGGCACTGCACATCTGCCAGCCCGCTGGAAAGAAACAGGGCCAGTCCTTTGCCGGCCGCTTTGCCCAGCAGCATTTTATCCAGTTCCGCTTTCACCCGTTCCAAAGAAAGATTGCGGCACCGGCTGACATCAAAAACATAACGCTTTTTCAGATAATATTTTGTGCCGGGCTGCCCGAACGACAGAGTTTTGGTTTCTTCGTCTCCGCGCAATGCATCGTCCCGCAACAAACCATCCTGAGCCGAAGCGCCCCGTGTCCTGTCGTCCTGCAACGCCCCGTTTCGTGCCGCACCATCCTGCAATACGCTCTTAGTCCCGATGACTGCCGGACCGTGGGTCAGCTGGGCGTCCGGTCCCATGGTCTTCATGTTTTCCGGAACATCTTTCCCTGCCTTTTCCATGGCAATTCTCAGATTCTGTTCCACCGTCAGGCTTTCATCATACTCGCCGAGCACTTCTTCCGCCGTATCGTTTCCTTCCACGTACGTAAAATCCAGCTGCGCCACAAAACGGCAGGCCCGGTACATGCGCAACGCATCTTCCGCAAAACGCTTCCGGGGATCACCTACCGTACGCAGCAGTTTTGCCCGAAGGTCCTGCTGCCCGCCATAATAATCAAATAAATTTCCCTCACTGTCCATAGCCATGGCGTTCACGGTAAAATCCCGGCGGGACAAATCTTCTTCCAGTGTGTCACAGTACCATACTTCCGCCGGCCGGTGCGCATCCTGCCCATAGGCATAGCGCTCGTTGCGAAAGGTGGCAATCTCCAGCGCATGTCCTTCCGTCACGGCTACTACCACGCCAAAATTTTCCCCTAACTTTTCCGCCAGAGAATAACCGGCAGCACGAAGAACCGCCGCAACCTGTTCCGGACGCCCGCTGGTCGTGACGTCATAATCTCCGGGCTCCAGTCCCAGCAGCAGATCGCGCACAGCGCCCCCTACCACATAGGCTTCATAACCGGCAGCGTTTAAAATCTGTAAAGTTTCTAAAACATAAGCAGGAAAACGGTTTTGCATGGCAGGCTCTTACCTCATTAATATTATCTATATATTATATCATACAAACTGTGAGCCGTTTATTTCTTTTCAAACAAATTCGTTATAAACCTGTTGTTTGATAAAAAACCTGATGCGTGTACTATCCCGCATCAGGTTAGATGACAAACCAAATTTAATTGTATTACCGGTTCTGCAAAGCCTCATCTATCGCAAGGGACAGCTGATCTGCACAGGAAGTGCCGCGTCCGCCGCAGTCATTGCCCCGCAGCAGCGCTGCTATTTTTTCCGCCTCTGCGCCTTCCACAAGTTTTCCAATAGCCAACAGGTTCCCCGGGCAGCCACCCGTAAATTTTACATTGTGAAGCCGGCCTTCCGCATCCATTTCGAAATCAATCTTGCGGGCGCAGACCCCTTTTGGTAAAAACGAATAGGTTTTCATAACAATTGCCTTTCCTTTTTATGCTTCCAGCAGCGCTTTGGCTACCAGGTCGCCCATCTCCTGGGTGTTGACCTTTGTCATGCCCTCGCCGAACAGATCCGGTGTGCGGTAACCATCTTCGTACACTTTTTCAACGGCGGCTTCCACCGCGTCAGCCGCAGCCTGCTGATCCAGGGAATAACGGAACAACATGGCAGCGGAAAGGATGGTACCCGTAGGATTGGCAATGCCCTGCCCCGCAATATCCGGCGCGCTGCCGTGGATAGGCTCATAGAGGCCGGTGCCGTCGCCCAGGCTGGCGCTTGGCAAAAGGCCGATGGAACCGCCCAGCACGGATGCTTCGTCCGACAGGATGTCGCCGAAAATATTATTGGTCAGTACTACGTCAAACTGACCGGGATTCAGTACCAGCTGCATGGCACAGTTATCAACATACAAATGGTTCAGTTCAATTTCAGGATATTCCTTCGCCTGCATTTCCGTAACGATTTTACGCCACATACGGGATTCCGCCAGCACATTGGCCTTGTCCACGGAGGTTACCTTGCCCCGGCGTACCTTGGCCGCTTCAAACGCTTTCCGGGCGATCCGTTCTACTTCCGGACGGGTGTAGAGGTCTACATCCGATGCAGTCTCCACGCCGTCAACCATAGCCGCTTCGTTATGGGTGCCGAAGTAAATGCCGCCGGTCAGTTCACGGACGATCAGCAGGTCTGTATTTTCCACACGCTCCGGTTTTAAGGGAGACAGATGCGCCGTAAACCTGCTCACCTTCATGGGGCGCAGGTTGCAGTACAGTCCTAAATCTTTACGGATACGCAGCAGACCTTTTTCCGGACGGATGGACGGATCCACGTTATCCCATTTGGGTCCGCCTACCGCACCTAACAGAACAGCATCTGCCGCATTGGCAGATTTTTGCGTCACTTCCGGATAGGGATCATTATAAGCGTCAATGGCACAGCCGCCCAGCAGCTGATGGTCGTATTCCAGGGCAAAACCGAATTTTTTAGCCGCCGCGTCCATAACTTTTACAGTAGCAGTTACAATTTCCGGGCCGATGCCGTCGCCCGGCAACAAAGTAATCTTCATAATCGACAGTCTCCTTGTCATTGTAATTTCTATGGTAACGCTGATTAAATGAGTTTGTGCGATGACCGAGGGCTTTTTGCGACTGACAAGGAAATGGCCCGAGGGCGCAGCCTAAGCAGAGAGCCGCAAGCTATGCTTGCGTGCGAATCGCTTATACAAAGGAGTAGCTGCGTTGAGGGACATTGACGCAGTCAGTCACAAAAAGCACCGATCAGCGTGCAGACGAATTAATCAGTGTTTCCATATATCTGTTCAGATAAACTTTGTAAGGCGAAGCCGGAATGACTTCGCCTTTTTATCTTTTGTGACTTTTCTGTCACTATGCCTGTGATTTTACGTAATTTACCAGGCCGCCGCAGTCCGCAATCTTCTGACAGAAATCCGGCAAGGGTTTTGTTTTGATGACCAGATTCTTATTCACAATTTTAATTTCGCCGGTCTTCAGATCCACTTCCACATCATCGCCCTTTTCAATTTTCTCTACCTCAGCGCCAATTTCCAGCACCGGCAGACCGATGTTGATGGCATTGCGGTAGAAGATGCGGGCGAAGCTGTCCGCGATGATGCACTTGATGCCTTTTACTTTGATTACCACGGGGGCATGCTCACGGGAAGAGCCGCAGCCGAAATTTTTGCCCGCCACCATGATCTCATCTTTTTTTACATTGGGGGCAAAGGTTGTATCAATATCTTCCATGGCATGTTCTGCCAGTTCTTTGAAATCAGAAATATTCAGATAACGGGCCGGAATGATTACATCCGTATCCACATGATCCCCGTAACGCCAGATCTTGCTCATCCTAATACCTCCTCTGCCGAAGCGATATAACCTTTTACCGCGCTGGCTGCCGCTGTGTAGGGGCTGGCCAGGTACACTTCACTGTCCACGTGGCCCATACGTCCGCGGAAATTGCGGTTGGTAGTGGAAACACAGCGCTCGCCTGCTGCCAGAATGCCCATGTAACCTCCCAGACAGGGTCCGCAGGTAGGCGTGGAAACCGCCGCACCGGCATTGATGAAAATATCCACATAGCCCAACCGGATGGCTTCCTGGTAAATTTCCTGGGTCGCCGGTATGATGATACAGCGGACGTTTTCGTTCACTTTATGGTCTTTCAGCACTTCCGCAGCCTGGGCAATGTCTTCCAGCCGCCCGTTGGTGCAGGAGCCCACCACTACCTGATCAATCTTGATATGATGGGATTCGCTGACCGGATGTGTATTTTCCGGCAGGTGCGGATATGAAGTTACAGGTACCAGTTTTGACAGGTCAATCTTTACGACACGTTCATAAACCGCGTCCGGATCTGCTTCCACTGCTGTCCACGGACGAGTTACCCTACCTTTCAGGAAAGCTTCCGTCTTGGCGTCCACCGGGAAGATGCCGTTCTTTCCACCGGCCTCAATGGCCATGTTGCAGATGGTGAAACGGTCGGACATGTCCAGTTCCGCTACGCCTGGGCCGGTGAATTCCAGGCTCTGGTAACGGGCGCCGTCCACGCCGATCATGCCGATGAGGGTCAGGATCAGGTCTTTGCCTTTTACATATTTGGACAGTTTGCCGGTAAGTTCTACTTTTATGGCAGCGGGAACCTTGAACCAGGTGGTGCCGCTGGCCATGGCGCAGCCGATATCCGTCTGGCCCATACCGGTGGACAAAGCATTTAATGCGCCGTACGTGCAGGTATGGGAATCCGCGCCGATGACGATCTCACCGGGGGCTACCAGGCCTTTATCCGGCAGCAGCGCATGTTCGATGCCCATGCGTCCCACTTCAAAATAATTGGTAATATTATGCTTTCTGGCGAAATCACGCATCTGTTTGCACAGGGTAGCGGATTTGATATCCTTGCAGGGAGAAAAATGATCCGGCACCAGCGCGATTTTATCTTTATTAAAAACGGGACGCCCAATTTTTTCAAACTCATTGATTGCCGGCGGACCGGTAATGTCATTCGCCAGAATCAGATCTACCTGGGAAACCAGCAGATCCCCGGCCTCCACAAATTCCCGGCCCACATGCATGGCGAGAATTTTCTGTGTCATTGTCATGCCCATAAGAAACCCCTCCTCATAAACCAAAATGTAAAATTGTAAAAACAAAACAAGGATTTTTTGGAAACAAGAATCAAATCAGCACATATTTTGCAATGAAGATCACTGCTAAAATATACAACAGCAGGCTCACACGGCTTGTATGACCGGTCAGCGTATTCACGAGCACATAGGAAATGATGCCAAAGGAAATACCTTCCGAGATGCTATAGGCAAACGGCATGGCGATGATGCACATGTAGGCAGGAATTGCTTCCGGCAGATTCCGGAAGTCTATCTGGGAAATAGAAGAAACCATCAGAAAACCAACCATGACCAGCGCGGGAGCTGTCGCAAACGCAGGAATCGCCATAAAGAACGGCGCCAGGAACAGAGACAGGAAGAACAGCACCGCTGTGGTGACAGCCGTCAAACCGGTACGCCCGCCTTCACTGACACCGGAAGCCGATTCTACAAACGTCGTAATGGTACTGGTCCCCATCAGCGCACCGGCCACCGTACCCACGGAGTCAGCCATCAGGGCGCCCTTAATGTTGGGAAGCGTTCCGTCCTTGCGCAGCATATTCGCCTTGGAAGCAACGCCCATCAAAGTTCCCAGTGTATCAAAAAAGTCAACAAACAGGAAAGACACAACAATTACCAGAAAATCAAGGGAAGCAACCTTGCTGAAATCCAGCTTCAGGAAAATCGGAGAAGGATCCGCCGGCAGGAAAGAAGCCAGGCCTGCAGAAAAATCAGGCAGCACGCTGAAGGCTCCCACTTTGGGATTCGGCACGTACAGACCTGTCACTTCACAGAGTATACCCAGGATCCAGGTTGCCAGAATGCCCCAGAGAATACCGCCTTTTACATCCCGTGCCAGCATAATGCCCGTGATGACAATGCCAATGATTGCCAGCAATACCGTAATACCCACTGTATGAAAGGTTCCGCCCGCCATAGACTGTTTAAAGTTAAACAAGGCGATTTTTGTCGCCGGATTACCTACAATAATCTGTGCATTGAACAGACCAATCAGGGCGATAAACAAACCGATACCCACAGATACAGCCCGTTTCAGGCTGAGAGGAATAACGTCAAACACCGCCTGCCGGATATTAGTCAGAGACAGGACAATAAAGATGAGACCTTCCACGCAAACGGCAGCCAGGGCCATCTCCCAGGAATACCCCATCTGTTTTACTACTGTAAAAGCAAAAAAGGCATTCAACCCCATGCCCGCAGATAACGCAAAGGGATAGTTTGCGAAAGCTGCCATCAGCAGCGTCGCAAAGCAGGAAGCCAGCGCCGTAACGGTCAGCAGCGCTCCCTTATCCATGCCTGTCACACTCAGAATCGACGGGTTAACAGCCAGAATATAAGCCATGGTCATAAATGTGGTGATACCGGCCATGATCTCTGTTTTTACCGTGGTGCCGTTCTCCCGCAGGTGAAATAGTTTTTCCAATGTTCCGTCCTGCATGATTACCTCCGTTTCCCAGGCTAGGTCCTTAACTATTGTATCTGAAAAATACAATGCCTGGTCCGAATTATAGTACTATGTCTTTTTTCCGTTTCTCAGGTTAAAACTGCCTCATCCCGGGATTTCAATTACACAATGTTAATCCCGCAAAAGCAGTTCCACAAATACAGAACGGCTGATGACTCCCAGAAGATGTCCTTCTTCCGCTACAAAAACACGTTTCACCTTATCATCAAGCATTACCTTGCCAACTTTTTCAATCGTATCGTCAGGACTTACACAAATAGCGGGAGACGTCATGGCGTCCTCCGCAGTTTGCGCATTCCAGCGGGTCATCGCCTTACGATATTCCAGCACTTCATTGCTTGAAGCAAGAGCCGCATGGAACAGATATGTCATGAGCCCAGGTTCATGGGGTTTAACGATCTTACTGATTAAATCGTTCTCACTAATTACACCCACAATTTCATTATACTTATTTACCACAGGAAAGGCAGAAATTTTATTTTCGATCATAAGACGTGCAACTTCCTTGACCGTTGTTTCCGGCGACACGGAAATAATCTCGGTTTTCATTACGTCTTTAGCCAAAATTTTCTCGTTAGCATTTGCATCCATTTAAAAGAACCTCCTTATAAATTAGAAAACAGCATTGACAACAAAAAGGGATGAACTAAAATTACATTTTATTATAACATTTTATAAATATCCTGTGAATCAAATTTTACGATATATAAAGACAGCAAGAAACAGTATCACCTGTCAGAAACAATGTTGCATTCACTGCTATGCAACTTTCTTATGCAGTTTCCATTTTTAAATGAGAGAAGTACAGGCGAATTAAAATTCAGCGCCTCGTAATAATTTTTGGCGTCCAGCACGATAAAGCTGCCCGGTTTCCCAGGTTCAATTCCATAACGGTCAAGCACATGCAGCGTTCTTGCTGCGTTGGTCGTAATAAACCGGCAACTGTCCATAATATCCTGATAGCCCATCATCTGACACACATGCAGTCCCATGAACACCACGTCCCGTAAATTGCCGTTTCCCATCGGATACCAGGGATCACAGATATCATCGTGCCCGAAGGAAACATTGATGCCTTCCGACAACAGTTCTTTTACGCGGGTAACGCCCCGCCGTTTCGGATACGTATCTGCTCTTCCCTGCAAATGCGTATTTACCAGAGGATTTGCCACAAAATTGATACGGCTCATTTTCAGCAGCCGCATCAGCCGCTGCACATAGGCGTTGTTATACGAATGCATGGCTGTGGTATGGCTGGCCGTAACACGGTCATACAGCCCCAGTTCCAACGCGCGGGCAGCCAGTGTTTCCAGTCCCCGGGACGCTTCATCATCAATTTCATCACAGTGCACATCCACCAGAAGTTCATGCTCCGCAGCCAGATTTAAAGCAAAATTAAGGGATTCCACACTGTATTCCCGGGTAAATTCAAAATGAGGAATAGCACCCACCGCATCTGCTCCCATGCGCACCGCATCCTGCATCAGCTGCCTGCCGTTGGGATAACTGAGGATCCCTTCCTGAGGAAAGGCCACTACTTGGATTTCCATAAGGTTTTTCAGTTCTTCCCTGAGTTCCAGTATGGTTTCCAAAGCCAGCAACGAAGGATCGGTCACATCAACATGGGTACGTATATACTGGACTCCGTGATCCGCATACATGCGAACCGCGCGGCTGACCCGATCCCGTATATCGGCCTTGTTCAGCTTACTTTTTCGTTTCGTCCAGCATTCGATACCTTCAAACAAGGTACCTGACAGATTCCAGACCGGATCGCCCGCAGGAAGAACCAGCCTGCCCTGCAGGTCCGTCACATTCTCCCCTGCTTCCGGCAGCAGCTTTGTTCCGATTTCCGCAAACAAACCGTTTTCAACCCTGATATCCTGTAGTTTCGTTTTGTTTTCAATACACGCATTGGTAAACAGCATGACAGTCTCCTGTTTTATCAAATCACATCAGCGGCCTGCAGCCTTATCATACACAAGATAGCAAAAACATCCCACAATCATGGCATTGATACTGGCAATACCGGCATGGAGAAAATTCCCGGTCAGCGCGCCGGCAACAACACCTGCCACTGCACCCCAATGAACGCCCGGATTCGCTTCCGCCCCTGTTTCATAATGCTGCGGATGCCCGAAATAGTCAAAGATAATGATGGCGCCTATGGGTGGCAGCGTTGCATTTAAAAAGCTGAGCCAGCTTACAAAGTTATTGTAAAGATAGACGGAAGCTAACGTACCAATCACACCGCTTACGATTACCAGAGGACGCTTGCGGATCCCTGTTATATTCGAAAGACTGAGTCCCCCGCTGTACAGCGCGTTATCATTCGTCGTCCAGATGTTGGCGCCCAGCACAACAAGAGCAGGCAGCAGAAGTCCCTGAGCCATCATCACATAAAAAATATCATCTTTCCCGGTGAAGGCGCCGCCTACTGCGCCGAAAGCAAACATCAGCGAGTTACCGATCAGAAATGCAACAACCGTAGTAAACACAGCGGTTTTTTTACCTTTGGCAAAACGGGTAAAATTCGGTGTCGTCGTTCCGCCGCTGACAAAAGAACCCACCACCATCCCAATGGCATTAAACACAGTGATCCCGCCTACACTTCTGGCAAACACTGCCGCAAGCCCGCCGCCGGCATGAGTAGCCGTAACCATTGAGTACGTACCCAGAACAAGGATCAGCGGAACGGAAACATAGCTGACAATTTCCATGCCCCGTATGCCAAAGTACGCAGAAGCGGTCATACAGAAGCCTCCGACAGCAATCAGCAGCAACGGGTTTACACGGAGCACTTCCGCAGCGGGAAACGCAAACATGGCAACCCCCACGCCGAACCAGCCAATCTGCGTCAGACTGATCAACAGGGACGGAAGGCGGGAACCTGCCACACCAAAGGAACGCCGGGCCAGTAAGTCAAATGAAAGACCGGTGCCGCAGCCGATATATCCTAAAATGCCGGTGTACACAGCAAGAATAATGCCACCGGAAAGGACAGAAAAGATAAATTCAGAAAGGTCCAGACCGTTGCCCATGGTGGCGCCTACCGACATGCTGGCTGAAAAGAACGTGAAACCCAGCATGATAAAAAACATGGACCAAAAGGATTTTCTTGCATATAACGGAACCGGCTCAAAACTGAAATCTTTGTCTTTATGCAACTGTTTATCAGATGACATGGCAAACCTCCCCCTCAATCATGTTTGTCTCATCTTTTACCAGTCTTGTTTTCCTTATCATATACCAGTCTGTAATCATTATAACAAAACAGTCACGGAAAAATCTATGCCAAAAAGAAAATACTTTAGGAGACGCTGATTAAAAAAGAGGAAACGCAGATTTCCACGTTTCCCCTTAAGATAGTATTGAGGTAAATCAGATTTTAATCAGCTGAACTTTCGTAATGCCGTCCAAGCCCTGCAGCAGCTTCAGGGTTTCCTTGCCAACCTCACTGTCCACGGTCAGGAACATCATAGCCACGCCGTTCTGCTGGTTGCGGCTTACCTGCATGGTAGCGATGTTAACTTTGGAAGCACCCAGAAGCGTACCGATCTGGCCGATCATGCCGGGCTTATCTTCATTATTGACAGCCAGCATGAAAGCAGCAGGTTCAATGTCAAACTGGTAGCCGTTGATATCTTTGATGCGGACTTCCCCTTCCGGATTCACATTGCCGGCCGCTGTAAACGTACCTTTTTTTGTGTGTACTTTTACCGTCAGCAGGTTCACCGGACTGTTTTCCTTGCTTTCAATCACTTCCACACCGCGGCCTTCCGCCGTCAGTTCCGCATTGACATAGTTTACACGTTCTTTCAGAACAGGTTCAAACAGCCCTTTCAGTACGGCACGGGTCACCATATCGGTTTCGATTTCTGCCAGGGCTCCGCTGTAGATTACCTCTACTTTTTCTACTGCACTATGCTCCAGCTGATAATACAGTTTGCCCAGGTCTTCGCCCAGCGCCATGAACTTTTTCACTGTATCCAGTTCGCCAGCCTGCAGCGCCGGCAGATTTACGGCATTGGGAACCATTTCACCCCGCAGCGCAGCAATCACTTCTTCCGCAATGGCAATACCTACGTTGTCCTGCGCTTCCTGTGTGTCAGCGCCCAGATGGGGAGTCAGCACGCACTGGGGCAGATCAATCAGCGGAGAGATGGGCTTTGGTTCGTCTACCAGCACGTCGATACCGGCGCTGGCCACCAGACCCTCACGGATTGCTTTTGCCAGATCCTGTTCATTATACAGACCGCCGCGGGCGCAGTTTACCACGCGAACGCCCTTCTTGCATTTCTGCCAGTCTTTGTAGGTAATCATATTCATAGTCTCTTCGGTTTTCGGAGTATGAATGGTGATTACGTCGGATTCCTTCAGCAGTTCGTCCAGCGTTTCGCATTTCTTAACATTGTATTTTTTGAACCGGGCATCCGCAATGTACGGATCGTAAGCAATGACCTTCATGCCAAAGGCCTGCATGCGGGTGGTAACCAGACCGCCGATGCGGCCCAGACCGATAATGCCCAGGGTCTTGCCCATCAGTTCCATGCCTTTCAGGCCGTCACGGTTCCAGACGCGGCTCTCAATCATCTTATGAGCTTTTACCGTATTGCGGCAGGAGGACAGCATCAGACCGATGGTGTGCTCAGCAGCGGAAACGATATTGGATTCCGGTGTATTTACGACAATGATGCCCCGCTTTGTAGCCCCTTCCATCTGGATGTTATCCACACCGTTACCGGCACGGCCTACAACCTTCAGGTTGGTCGCGTGTTCATAAAACTCTTCATTGATTTTCGTTACGCTGCGGACAATGATGGCATCGTATTCGGGAATCCGTTTCAGCAGTTCTTCCCGGGAGAGATTCATCTCCACATCAACCTGCAAATCTTTCTGCGCCTTTAACAACGCAACACCTTTGTCCGAAATTTTTTCCGTCACAATAATTTTTTTCATTTTCATTTTCCTCCTTTTCGTTAGGCAGCGCATGGCAATCTCGTTGGCTGCCGATAAGGACCGAAGCAAAAGCAATTATAAAAACTCCCGTCCTTTCATAAGGACGGGAGTTCGTATGTCATATGAGCTCGCGTGGTGCCACCTTAGTTCACTGTAACCTTTCCTAAAAGCCGGATCATCTGCGTTTTGCGCAAGTTGACTGCTCTCATTGTAAACGTTACAGCCTCATTCCCGGGATATCGGCCGGAACCGGACAGGTTGCAACCCCTGCCTTCTCCAGAGCGGAATTCAATCTTCGACAGGACGGTTCGCACTGCCCACCGTCTCTCTGTAACAGTCTGGGATTTACTTTTCTCTTTCATAAAATTGCATTTTGCTTTTATAAAAGAGATTATAGGCGTTTCCTCACAAAAAGTCAAATGGAAGTTTTGTAAAATTTGAAACAAAAACAGCATCAGGCAGGGTATAAGCAAAATATAGGAAATGATTGCGTCATTCCATGAGATGAAATGTGCCGTCATGGCGAGACTGTTTGAGGGCCGAAGCCCGAGTTTCGAAGCCATAGGCACATAAATCCATGGAATAGCAATCATTGACGTTTTTGCTTATACCCTGCCTGATGCTGTTTTGACACTATTACTTCCCTGCCAAATCATTCTGATTCAAAAGATCGGTCAGATAGTGTATGGTTTTCAGGGCGGCACCGCGATTCTCCCGTATGATCTGGATGGAAGCATCCCCCATTTTTTTACGCAGAACATCGTCATCGGCAATTTCCAGAAACGCTTCTGTCAGGCCAGCTGTATCGGATACCATGCGACAGGCGCCAGCTTTGCTTAACAGGGCGTACGAGTCTTTAAAATCTTCCATGCTGGGGCCCACCAAAATGGGTTTGGCATGAGCGGCCGGTTCCAGTACATTATGGCCGCCGTAACGCACCAGGCTGCCACCGACGAATACAATATCCCCTATGGCATATATGCGGCCCAGTTCACCAATGGTATCAAGCACCATCTCATAACCAAATTTGGAATTCACCTTTTTGATCTCTTCAATCCGGTTCAGCTTACGGGGCGCAATAATCAGGCGGGCATGAGGATACTTCTTGCGCAGGGCGGTAAAGGAAGTCAGCACGGCTTCCTCTTCCGTACGATGGGTAGAACCTGCCACAATGACAGGACAGGCATCTTCCCCCAGCCCCAGTTCTGCTTTATAGGCTGCCAGATCTTCCGGGGAAACCTCTGCGTAGGTCTGGTCAAATTTCGTGTTGCCGGTGACAATGATTTTTTCAGGATCTGCACCCAGTTGCGTAATATATTTGGCATCAATGCTGGACTGCATACAGAAAAGGTTTATGGTGTTCAGCATATCACGCAGAAGACCGGACAGATACCGGTAACTTTTAGCGGATTTTTCCGAGATACGGCCATTCATCATCATTGCCGGGATATTCCGTTCCCGAATGGCTCGCAGGAAGTTGGGCCATAATTCGGTTTCTACCATTATAAAAATGCCCGGACGGATACGGCTCACCATGGATGACGCCACAAAGGGCAAATCCAGGGGAAAGTTGATGATAGCATCTGCTTCCGGCATAATCTGCCTTGCCATATCGTAACCGCCGACCGTAACAGCGGAAACCAGTATTTTTCGTTCCGGCATCAGGTTTTTGATCTCTTTTACCAGAGGGCTGATGGCCACCATTTCTCCTACTGATGCACCGTGAAGCCAGATGCAGTTTGTATCCGCTACGGAAGCGATTTCTTCCCTGCGAACCAGCCCCATGTTTTGCCGGAAACGATGTCCAAAGCCCTTCTCCACAACCAACCGGTATAGAAAGTAAGGAAGTGCTACGAAGATGAACACCAGTATAATTAAAATATTGTAAAGAATATACATAAGTTATGATCAGCTCTCTTTCCTGTTGTGCTACTTCCTGGCCAGATACTCCAGCGCCAGCAAATAGCCCTGCAATCCTAATCCGCAGATCTGCCCGGTACAGCCGGCCGTAGTAACACAGCGATGACGGAATTCTTCCCGCTGGTGGATGTTACTGATGTGCACTTCCACTGCAGGAATGTTTACGGCTTTCAGTGCGTCCAAAACTGCCACACTGTAGTGGGTATAGGCGCCGGGATTAATAATAATGCCATCTGTTTTATTATAGCAGATTTGAATCCAGTCTACCAGTTCCCCTTCGGAATTACTTTGTTTAATTTCTACTGCAATATGCAATTCTTCTGCTTTCTTGCGAATCATTTCACACAGGTCTTCATAGGTTGCCGTTCCGTACACACCGGTTTCCCGAATGCCCAGCATATTGATATTAGGGCCGTTCAGCACTAAAATTTTCTTCATGATCGCACATCCTTTTCTAATTTATAATTCCGCTTTCTTTGCCGCAGCCGCCAATGCTGTCAGTACATCTTTCAGACTTCCCGTGTTCCGCACCGTCACGTCTGCTGCCGCACGGTACAATGCTTCCCGCTGCGCATACAAATCATAGATTCGCTGCCGCCCTGCTGCCAGCAGGGGTCTTGTTTTTGTATCCACGTCACCGATGATATCTTCCGGAGAACGATCCAAAAATATGACCAGCCCGTTTTCTTTTAAGCTGACTATGTTTTCCTGCCGCAAAACGACACCGCCCCCCATGGCCAGCACCTTATTCTGCAGCGTAGCCAGACGCTTCGTTGTCAGGGTTTCCTGTCTGCGAAAGCAATCCTCGCTCACCGCAAACAATTCCGGTATGGTCTTTCCGGCATCCTTTTCAATTTCCGGATCGGCGTCAATAAAATCTCTGCCCAGCCTTTCCGCCAGACAACGCCCCAGCGTACTCTTCCCGCAGCCGGGCATACCGATCAGCACGATATTTTTCATTACTTCCACCAATTATTTAAAATCAAAGATTTCAGGTATTACAAACGCTGGCGCCGCACACTTTTTAGAAACTACAACAATTTGGCAATCTTATCTGTCACGTCCGCAACCAGCCCGGCGTCCAGTTTTCGCTCCAGCCAGATTTCATCTGCCGCTACCGCCTGGGCTACCAGCATGAACAGTCCGTTTACTGCCGGTTTTCCCTGCAGCCGCGCCAGCTTCATAAATTTTGTTTCTGCCGGATTATAGATAATATCCACTGCCGCCGCAAAGTGTTCCATGACCACGCCGTCCACAGGCGAAGCCTCCACATTCGGGAACATCCCTACCGGCGTGCAGTTGATCAACAAATCTCCGCTCTGTGTTTGCAAATCTTCATACGTTTTTACCGTATAATGCGCGCGGATATCCTCAGGGGCATTTTCAACTGCACGGGAAATCACTGTGATACTATGTGCCTGCATATCCTTAACACATTGCAGAATCGCCCGACTGGCCCCACCGGTTCCCAGCACACAGACATCTTTTCCTTCGGGCACCAGTCCATTATGTTCAAGCAGCCGGGCAAAGCCGAAATAATCCGTATTAAAACCTGAAGCCCTGCCGTCTTTAAACAAAATCGTGTTGACCGCGCCGATAGCCCTGGCCTCGGCTGCAATATAGTCCAGACTATCCATTACCGCTACCTTGTGAGGTATGGTCACGTTCAGTCCCCTGTAATTTTTCCGCAGCTCCTCCACTTTATCCGCCAGTTTTTCCGTTGGCACTTCAATCAATTCGTAAGTCGCTTCAATGCCAAGTTGTCGAAACACTTCCTGATGAATCTGCGGCGACAGGCTGTGTCCCAGTCTGGCTCCTAACAATCCGAACTTCATTATGCTTTCTCCCCATCGGCCACGTAGTTGCCCAGAATTTTACAGTAAGCACTGTACTCCGCTACGTCCTGCAATCCCTGCCGCACTTTTGGGTCTGATAAATTGCCCGTCAGGTCAATGTGGAAGAAATACTCCCAGGAACGCCCTTCCATAGGACGGGATTCCAGGTTCAGCATATTCAGGCCGCCTTTATAGAAATGCTGCAGCACTTTGTACAGGGAGCCCGGTTCATGCTGCGTAGCAATGACCACGGTAATCTTGTCCGCGTCCGGCCGATGTTCCGGCTGATCGGCGATGATGATGAACCGGGTGCGATTCGCTGAATTGTAATTGATATTAGCTGCCAGGATCTCCAGCCCATACAACTTGGCCGCCTGCCGGGAAGCCACTGCGCCTTTTGCCGGATCGCCGCTCTCGCTGACCATCTGGGCGCTGCGGGCCGTATTGAAGAACGGAATCAGTTCAATTGCAGGATGCTTCCTGAAAAATTCTCTGCTCTGTTCCAGCCCCTGGGGATGGGAATAGACCTGTTTCAGATTTTCTATTTTCGCACCGGGAAGACCCAGCAGGTTCTGGTCCACCTTGATGATCTTTTCCCCGACGATATGGCAGTCATACTTCCGCACCAGGTCATACACTTCTGTGATGCCTCCGGTGGAGGAGTTCTCAATGGGCAGTACGCCGTATTTTATTTCGTGATTCTTAACTGCTGTCACTAAATCCTCAAAATGGACAAAATTCATCTCCACTTTGGCAATGTCCGCAAAGTAGTCTTCCAGCGCCTGATGGCTGAAAGAACCTTTCACTCCCTGATACCCGACACGGATCGGGTCGGCGTTTTGCTCTTTCTGTTTAATATTCGCCGCCAAAATATCAATCTGCAGATTACGGCTGGTCTCCATAATCTTTTCCATAATCTGTTTCATATGCGGGGCATAGGAAGGATTTTTCAGCATTCCCACCACTTTGGCAATGACCTGCTCTTCTCTCTCCCGGTCCAGTACCTGCATATTACGGGCATCTTTATACGCGGCAACCTGCTGCACCACATCCATCCGTTTTTCCAACGTATCGGTCAGGATTGCGTCCAGCCGGTCGATTTCCTGTCGCAGTTTTGTTAAATCCGGTTCCGCCACGTTCGTCATCCTTTCATTATGCGTTCTGCCTTAGCAGCAAACGCATTACTACCATGCTGAGATAAACAAAACTCAAATCTATTTAACTGATTTTTACAGTATCAGTCCAACAACATGTCCAGCAACACCCACGCAGTAACCGCTTCGATTACCGGAACAGCTCTGGGAACGATGCAGGGGTCGTGCCGTCCTTTAACTTCCAGAATCGTATCTTTGCCTTCCGTCACATTCACGGTCTGCTGGGGCTGACCGATGGACGGTGTAGGCTTAAGGGCTACACGGAACAGGACAGGCATTCCGTTGGTGATGCCTCCGGTTATGCCCCCATTATTGTTGCGGGTCGTTCTGACATTTCCTTTGTCAAATGTCATCGGGTCGTTGGCCTCGCTGCCTTTCCGTGCCGCCAAAGCAAAGCCTGCGCCGAATTCTATGCCTTTTACTGCCGGAACGGAAAACAGTGCATGGCTCAGGCGGCTTTCCAGTGAATCAAAAAAAGGATCTCCGACGCCAGGGGGCATCCCTACAGCCATCACTTCCACAATGCCACCCACACTGTCCATCTGCTCCCGGGCAGCCATGATTTCTGCCTCCATAAGCGAAGCTTTACCGTCATCCAGCACAGGCAGGGTAAATTTACGCAACGCCATCAACCGTTCTGTCATTTCACCCAACGGATTAAACAAATCATCTGTAATCTTTCCGATACGGGCAACATGAGCGCCCACGACGATGCCCTTTTGTGCCAGCACGGTCTTGGCTACGGCGCCGGTAAACACCAGCGGTGCTGTGAGACGACCGGAAAAATGCCCGCCGCCCCGATAATCGTTAAAGCCTTTATAGCGAACCTTGCCGGCATAATCCGCATGTCCGGGACGCATCACATCTTTCAGAAGACTGTAATCTTTGGAATGCTGGTCACTGTTAGGAATCAGCACACACAGAGGAGTCCCCGTTGCCTTGCCCTCAAACACACCGCTTTCTATGATAAAAGCATCTTTTTCCTGGCGTTGGGTACTCATCTGGTTCTTCCCCGGAGCCCGCCGCGCCATTTCTTCTTTAATAAACTCTTCCTCTATCGGTGTCCCCGGCGGCAGTCCGTCCAGCACCAGACCGATTCCTTTGCCGTGGGATTCCCCGAAGATCGTCATACGCAAGTTGCGTCCAAAGGTTGCACTCATTTCTTTCCGTCACCTCAACTCTTCCGCTTTACCTCCCACGGAAGCATAATCGTTCCAGAATTCTGGATAGGATTTGCTGACGCTTTCGCCTCCTGTCAGGGTAACCGGTTCTTTACACGCCAATGCGGCAACAGCCATGCTCATGGCAATCCGGTGGTCGTTCCAGGCGTCCACAACCGCTCCGCCTTTCAATCCTTCCGGCTTGCCTTTAATCAGCAGACCTTCCGGTTCTTCTGTAATGTCCGCTCCCAGTTTCGTCAGTTCCGAGTGCATAGCAGCCAGACGGTCGCATTCTTTGATTCGAAGCCGTCCCGCATGGATGATGTGGGTAGTTCCTTCCGCTACTGCCGCTACTACCGACAGGACCGGTACCAGGTCCGGACAGTCCGACGCGTCAATTTCACAACCATGCAGCCGGGCCGGAAGAACGGTAATCATGTCCTTCCGTACTATAAATTTTGCGCCCATTCTGCGCAATATTGTCAGAATCGCCCTGTCTCCCTGAAGAGAATCTCTGTTCAATCCTTTACAGCGTACTTTTTCCCCACTTCCGATTGTGCCAGCCACCAGCCAAAACGCCGCCTGGGACCAGTCTCCCTCCACCTGCACACGTTCCGACGGCGCACGGTAAGTCTGCTTGCCGTATATTTTGTAATAGAACCGATTTTTACGCTCTATGTTTATGCCAAACATTTGCAGACTGCTCAAGGTCAGTTCAATGTAACTGGAGGATTCTAACGGAGGCAGAATCTTCAGCGTGGAGTCATCCGGCAGCAACGGCAACGCGAATAACAATCCGGAAACGAACTGGGAACTCACATCTCCCGGCAGTACATAAGCTCCCGGTTTCAGCCTGCCGTATACTGTTAAAGGCAGTTGTCCGTTTTCAGCGGTATAATAACGCAGTTCCTGTTTATCAAATATATCATAATACGGCTGCAGAGGCCGCGAAACCAGTTTCCCCTGGCCCTTAAACGTAAACGGCCTGTTGCACAGAGCGCCTAACGGGATAAAAAAACGCAGCGTAGAACCGGATTCCCCGCAATCTACAGTAACCGGCCCTAACGAGAACTTGTGAAGCCAGTGGAACTGAAATGCAGTGCGCCCTTCATGCCGGGAAGCCACTTCTGTAATTGTGACGCCCAGCCCTGCCAGGCAACGGTTGGTTGCTTCGATATCTTTGGAAATAGCTATATTGTCCACTATACAATTACGGCCGGACAGTCCCGCACAAATGCACATACGGTGCCCCATGCTTTTGGAAGACGGAACCAGCACGCTGCCGTCAATAAACTGAGGGGTAATTTTATAAATCGTCATAACCAATCCTTTTAATTATCTTAATAACTTTTGTTCTAACTATCTCATATAATAAAATTTTAACCTTAGGAAGCACAGACCGACCAGCACATCACGTACCGAACTGCAACATTAAAAGCCTTCATGTACTTGCCTAAGCCGGTACAACAGGTATTCCATGCTTCTTTTCTTACGGAAGATACCGGATCAATTCACGGAACGAAACGTTTTGCAGGAAACTATCCCCGATTTTTTTCAGCAGAATCAGAGTCAGATGTGAACCGCGCTTTTTCTTGTCCAACGCAATAGCTTGCAGGAAATCATCCCGTCGCATATCCACAGCAATTGGCAGCTGGAATTTCTGAAGCAGCGCAGCAATCCGGTCAGCAGTACCCCGTTCTGTCAGCCCGAGTTCTTCAGACTGGCGTGTCAGCAGCACCATGCCGATACCTACGCCTTCCCCGTGACTGTACCTGTCAAAATGGAATGTCTTTTCCACCGCGTGGCCCAGGGTGTGCCCGAAGTTCAGCAGCATCCGTTCCCCCGTGTCGAATTCGTCATGCTCCACAATACGGGCCTTTATGTTGCAGCATATTTCTATAATCTCGTCCACATGCGTCAGCAGCTCCTCATCGCTTTGTATCTTCTCCAGCATCATAAACAACTCTTTGTCCATGATGCAGCCATATTTTATCACTTCTGCCAGCCCGTCATGAAGGTAACGTACCGGCAGCGTTTTCAACAAGTCCGGATCAATAAAGACTGCCTTGGGCTGGTAAAAAGCCCCCACCAGGTTTTTACCGCCGGATAAATCAACGGCAACCTTTCCGCCCACGCTGCTGTCTACCGTAGCCAGAAGGGATGTAGGAATCTGGATAAAGGATATGCCCCGCAAAAAGGTCGCCGCCGCCAGACCGCCCATGTCACCGGTCACACCGCCGCCCAAAGCAATCAACGCGTCACTGCGGGTCAGGCCGGCTGCTGCCAGACCGTCGTACAGGGTTCCCAGTGTTTGCAGGTTTTTGCTTGCTTCTCCGGCTGTAAAGGTAAGTACCGCAACCGAGAAGCCTGCGTTTTCCAAAGATTCCTGCAACAGCGAAGCATACAGCGGCCCTACGTTACTGTCCGTAATGACTGCGATTTTTTCTGTTTTGGGAAGAAGCGTTTTAATCCTGCTGCCAACATGAGGCAGCAGCCCTCTATCAATTACTATATCATAACTTTTTGATCCTAAATCCACATGCACGTTACGCATATAATCTCCCTTAAACCTGTCAGGCTATATAATTATACATCATCTGATGATTCTTTAAAAGATGATATGATCAATACAACTGTCTTCTTCTGGGTCCGGCTTCCCGCATAATTTCCTTCAGCGCTTCCCGGTCGTTATTCTCAATCGCCTTTTTCCAGCGTTCCAGCTGATTCTGATAATTCTCAATCTCTGCAATCACATTGGCCCGGTTAGACAGGAACAAATCGCTCCACAGGTCCGGATTGATATCAGCGACCCGGGTAGCATCCCGGAATCCACCCGCAATGAAGTACTGGGTATTTTCATTATAGGATGCGCTGTTCACCAGGGCCACTGCTGTAATATGAGGCAAGTCACTGGTATAGGCAATGATTTTATCATGGTCTTCCGTGGAAACCTTTACCGAACGGGCACAGCCAAGAGCTTTTGCAAACTCTTCCAGCCAACGGACTGCTTCCGGTGAATTCTTTTCCGTAGGCACGATAATATAATTGGAATTGTTAAAGATGGCGGCATCCGACATGCCCAGACCACTGCCCTGCCGCCCCGCCATGGGATGACCGGATATAAACTCACAGCTTTCCGGCAGCAGTGCCTGAATATCATGCGGCATTGTTCCCTTGACGCCGGTGGCGTCCGTCATCAGCATGCCTTCCGCAAAATTCTGCACATTCTGCCGCACAAAACCCACGATAGCTTCCGGATACACACTGCAGATAATCACGTCCGCTTCTTTCAGATTACTGCCATCCGCTTCTATCACTTCATCAATCATATTGGCGTTCAGGCAGGCCCGGGCAATGCCATGACTGATGTCCATGCCAAGAATCTTCCTGACTTTTAAATTGCGCAGCGCTTTTGCATAGGAACCGCCAATGAGCCCCAGTCCCACAATGGCAAAGGTTAAGTCTCGTAACGGTTTTTCCTGATACTGTTTAATCATGTTCGCCTTATTCTCCTGCAATAACAACTGAAAATAATACTACTTGTTTCACATTTTTTCTTTGCAACACAGGGTATCGAAGCTTGCTGCCTCTTACAAATCCCGCCCGATAATGCGGGCAATGCCTTTCAGCTCGCCCATCAGCTCTGCAAAACGTTCCGGTTTCAATGACTGCGCCCCATCGCACAGTGCCTTTTCCGGATCGTTATGTACCTCGATGATCAGTCCGTCTGCGCCCACCGCAACCGCGGCCTTGGCCAGGGCCGGCACCATCCACCACAGGCCCGCTGCATGACTGGGATCCACGATAACCGGCAGATGGCTCAGTTTCTTTGCCGCGCAAACGGCACTTAGGTCCAACGTGTTGCGAGTGTAGGTCTCATAGGTGCGGATGCCCCGCTCGCACAGGATAACATTGGTATTGCCTTCCGCCATGATATATTCAGCACTCATGATCCATTCCTGAACCGTAGCGGCTAGCCCGCGTTTCAGCAAAATCGGTTTGTTCGTCCTGCCCAATTCTTTTAACAGGGAATAATTCTGCATGTTGCGTGCGCCTACCTGGATTAGGTCTACATCTTCCACAAACCTGTCCAGCACATCGGCGCTCATAATTTCCGTAACGATAGGTAAACCGGTTTCTGCCTTTGCTTCTTTCAGCAGCTCCAGTCCGGGCATTCCCATGCCCTGGAACGAATACGGAGAAGTACGCGGTTTGAAAGCGCCGCCACGCATCAGGTGCGCCCCTGCCATTTTCACTGATTTAGCGACACCAATGATTTGCTCCCGGGTTTCTACACTGCAGGGACCTGCGATGACCTGCATCTGTCTCCCGCCGATTTTCACTCCGCCCACATCAATCACACTGTCATCGGGATGGAAGACCCGGTTCGCCCGTTTGAAAGGTTCCTGAACCCGCAGAACTTTCTCAATCCAGTCATTGACCATAATATCATGTGGATTGAGAGTGCTGGTATCACCTACCACACCTAAAATTGCTGCCTGATTACCGGTACTCAGGTCAATCTTAAAACCTTTTGCTTCCAGACCGGCAATAATCTTATTTCTTTCTTCAATAGGGGCATTGGGTTTCATTACGATAATCATGGTAAACGCACTCTCCTTTTTAAAATGATATATGATAATTTTTAATTAATATCATTACTTTTCTTTTCTATGCCTGCGCATCTCTTTTAATCTTTAGAAGGCAAACGGGTTGATTTTTACATCTTTTTTATACTAAAAAAGCGGGCTCGTAAAAGAGCCCGCCTGCATTTGGTTGGCAGCCTTTGAAGTCCCTTCGCCGGCCTTTTCTGTTTACGATTCTATGCTTTCTTCTGTTTTTTCCACGCAAAATAGCCATAGCCGTAATAATAGCTATAGCCAAAGGAAAAAACATAATTTGCCGCAAACACAGAATTCGTTTTCATACTTGCACCTGAACCATTAAATGAAATCATGAATTACATTTTACTAATTACGCTTACATACAGTCAGTGTAAACCCATTTGATATTTCCGTCAAGAAGCATTTGTGTAATGCATTTAACAGTTTTGCAGAAACTGGAATCTGCAGGGTGGGAAAAGGCAGAAGCAAAACATCGGGAACAATTGCGTTATTCCATGAGATGAAATTCGCCGCAGCGGCGAGACTGTCTGAGGGGCGCAGCCCCGGGTTTCGAAGCCGCAGGCGAATAAATCCATGGAATAGCAATTGTGTACGGTTTTGCGCTGCCTTTCACAAACCTGCAGATTCTATTCCTGCAATTTGTCTCCCGGCAATCCGCTCACATAATATGTGTACATGACATAATTCGCCAGCGCATCTTCATATTCGTGTTGCGGATATGGCTCGTCAATCTTATCCACAAACTGCATCTCCCGGCTGAAATAATAGGCTTTTTCTCCAAAAACACCTAACGCACAGTCCGGTTCCTTATATTGCTGTAGCAGATTCCGTCCAATAAACCGTTGTGGCGGCTGAATACCCTGCAGACACAGCAGGGTCGGCGCTAAATCAATCTGGGAACTGTAGGCACTGTTATCCAGATTTTCCAGTGGGGCCAGGTTTTTGGAAACAAAAACAAGGGGAATCGGCGCGATGCTCTGCCTATCTTTTTCATTTTTCACCAGTTCCGTATACTCCCCGCCGGAATGAGGGTTGTGGTCGCTGGTTATGATGAATAATGTGCGTTCATCCATCAGTCCTTCTTCTTCGACTGCTTTAAAAAAAGCCTTCAGCGTACAGTCAACCCAGTACATCCCATGGATGGATACAATCTGATTATTCCGGAATGACTCCGGCGTATCAGCCCATTTGGTAGCATAATACGGATAGGGTTGATGCATGTCCAGCGTTTTGGTTACATAAAAGAACTTCTGCCCTTTCAGTTTTTTCAGCTGTTCCAATGTCCGCCGGTACATCTCGTCATTGTGGAACCCCCAGCCGGAAGCTCCGGAATACCCGGCTTTCTCCAAATCTTCCCTGGCTTCATAATGAGCCATGCCAAACTGTTCCGTATATTGCCGGAACTCACTGTTGTAATAACGGCTGGATGCACTCTGGAAATATCCGTCAAAACCATTCGCCTGCATGCTTCGGAAAAGAGAAGGTTTATCGGTGCCGTCCACATCCCCGTCAAAGAACAGCTGGGAGCGGAAGGTGGCGTTCAAGCCTTCCGTTGTGGGTATGGCAGAAGAATAATAATGATCGATACGCGGGTACTTCTTTATAAGAGAGTCCAGATACGGCGTGGCCTCCGCCGGAATGTCCTTATTATAAAAATGAATGTAATCCCGGTGCACCGACTCCAGGACCAGCATAACAATACGGTCATAAGCCGGAGAGGGCAACGGTTGGGAAGACTGTTTCCGCATAACTCCCAGTTTATACATCCATTCTTTATCTTTTTCCGTCAATTCCTTTTTCTTATGCTGGGTAGCCTGAATCACCTTTTCTTTGTTAAACGCCGCCTTGCTTACAATATTCATGGCAATGGGCGTCACCAGCATGTCCCGGTATTCCTGACGGCTTTTTTCAATCTGCTCTTCGCTCCAAAAACCGGATTCATGTAAGGCGTACATCCCCAGCTGGCTTCCGGTAAAATACAACAGATTGAACAGGAGCGTGAGTCCCAGAACCGCCAGCAGCGCCCAGGCAACATTGGGTTTATGTCTTCTGGGCTTCGTTACCCGGAACAACAGAAGTATAGCCAGAATACACCCTCCGATTTCCTTAAGCTGCGTTTTCGAAAAAGATGACATGACCCCCTGGATCGCATAGATGTTAAAGTTACGGAAAAAAACCGCCTGTACATGCATGGACGTCTGCCAGAAATAAACCACGTCCATCAGTATAGCAACTGCACATAAAAAATACACCACAAAATAAAAGGCTTTATTCATTTTTGAGGGATTGTGATGGTACCACACTGCAGCCAGGATCACTAATACAGTGTTATTCAGCATGCCGGCAAAGATGGCCAGTGTTGTTAAAAAATAGGGATCCAGCGCAAGCTTTTGCTGCATATACCAGGCAAAGCCCAAATAAGCCGCCCCCAGCACTACCGCTGGGAAATAGCGCTGCACCCGGTCCGGTATCCGTTTCCGGCGCAAAAAAAGCAGACCTGCTGCAATCAGAAGCAATACATCACGCAACAGTGCATTAACCAGTGTATTCCAGTAATCGTCTTCAGGAAACGGGGAAATACCTGCAAAAAGCAGCCGGACATGATTCTCTTCCCAAAAGTAAATGGCGCCTGCAATTAGAATAAACAACAGCAGAACGCCAATACGCTTTCCAGTATGATTCCTATCCATACGGATACCTGCCTGATTATACTTACGGAATGAACCGTAACGATTCATCCATGATTTCCAACGTCAACGGGGTAGACGCCACTACGTCTCCGTCCAGTTCCACCGGAAAATCTTCTACAAGATTAACGGATTCAATCTCAACTTTCCGTGCTTTGCGACATAAAATACCTTTGTCCATATCCAGTCCCTCCAGCGCAATGAGGGACGCATACTTCAAGATATCAGCCCGTTTATTTCCCGGAAAGACGGCCACATGCAGATATGGCGAAGACAGGGCGGCATCCTGAAACAGATTGTAGCGTCCGGCATAGTACCGGCTTTTTCCTACAATTACAGAAGAACCGGTATGCCACTCCTCTTCCTCATCAAAGCGCACCCGGAACGAATAACGCCAATTACTGAATACTAATTCCTGACGAACCAGCTGCGTGCTTTGCAAAACATAGGCGAATTTATTCAGAAGACGCTTCTGCATGGCCCCTACACCATCTACCACCAGAGAATCAAAACCGACGCTTGCCACAGTCAGGAACAGATTTCCGTTGGCCCGGGCAGTATAAAAGGGATAAACATATCCTTTCAATGCACGGTACACCCAGCGAATCGGTTCATTCCGTAGTGACATCTCTTTCGCTATCAGATTTACCGTACCTGCCGGAAACACACTGATGTACGGGCGATAATCCAGCCGCAGCATATCTTCCACAAAGGCGCGGATGGTTCCGTCACCTCCGGCAATAATGACCCAGTCATATTGTTTTTCTGCAGCTTCTTTGGCAATTTCCGGCATCTGTTCAAAAAGCTTTACATCTACCAGGTTGATCTCTGCTGTCAATTCCTGTTTTAATAACTTATAAACCTCATTGATGCGGGACATCATACTGGCAAACAGTTGCTTACCGGAATAGCGGTTATAAAGTATAAGGACTCTCTTAAATTGTCTTACATTGATCTGTGTTTTAGGCTGCACCAGCAGTCCTCCCTAACAAAGCCATTTATCACAGGCATCCAGTACCTGCTTCACTGTCAGTTCCTTCATACAGCGCATATTGTATTTTGCATCACGACAGTGGTGTTTCATCCCTGCTGCGCAACCTGGGCAGGGCGGCTGGGCTGTAACCACTGTCGCCAGTCTCGTATAAGGCCCATACAGTTCCGGATGGCTGGGGCCGTACATAGCTACAATGGGAACACGCTGGCTGATTGCTACATGCATAGGACCGCTGTCATTGGTAATAATCAGACTGCAACGACGCATAGCGGCAGCCAACTGCCCTATAGAAAGCTGCCCGGTAGCAATCACCGGCTTTGTCTTCATATGTCCGACCGCTTCCTGTACCATGTCTTCATCCATGGTACCGCCAAAAAACACTGTCTTATATCCTCTGGCAGACAGGGTATCTGCCACTTCCGCAAACCGTTCCGGCGCCCAGCGCTTCGTTTCCACTGCACTGCCAATATTAAATCCCACCAGTTTATCAGAAGGAAGTACGCCCTTTTCCTTCCAGAATGTTTCCGCAAAAGCCCTGTTTTCTTTTCCCGGAAAGATTTCCAGACCGCGGTGACTTAATTCTTTTACGCCAAGCTGTGTCAGAACATCCAGATACATGTCTGCCGCATGCTTTTTCCGGTCCAGCGGCGTCAGTACATCAAACCAGGGTTTGAGAAGGCAGTGGGTGCAACCGGTACGCATTCCTACTTTGGTCATAACACAGATAAAAGAACAACGTATGGTCGGATGCAGGTTGATCAGAATATCGAACTGCATCTTTCCCAGATTATGCGCACAGCTCAATAATGCCAGAATACTGTTGTCCCTGCCGTGTTTATCAATGGTGATCACTTCATCCAGACAGGGGTTATGCAGCACCACGTCCTTCAGCTTTTCGTCCACCAGCATGGTGATATGGGAATCCGGCGCTGCTTCCCGCAGAGCCCGTATAAACGGCGTGGTCAGGGTCAGATCGCCCAGGTGCATCAGAAATGTCACCAGGATTTTTTTACGGTTTAATTCCACGCCTTTCACTTCACTTTCTTCTTATATTCTTCAAACACCATTTCCGGCGTAATCGATTTCATACAGTCCCAATGGTTACAACGCTTTTTCAGGCAGCCGGCACAGGGCAATGGAGTGGTCAAAACCGTAGCGTCCGTACTCCCGTAAGGCCCTGTCCTGTAAGGACGGGTAGGACCATACATGGCAACCAGCGGCCGTTTCATGGCCGCTGCAATAAACAGCGGGCCTGTATCGCCACTGATATACACTGTGCAATGCTGGATGAGCGCTCCCATCTCCCGCAGACTGGTCTTTCCCGTCAGGTCGGTGACGCCAGGCGCCAGTCCGGTAATCTTAGCGCCTAAAGACGCATCTTCCGGTCCCCCGGCCAGCACAACCTGCTTTCCGTCGCGAAGGATCATGTCTGCCAGTTTTGCAAAATGTTCCGGTGGCCACATCTTCGTATCCCAACGGGCGCCGGGCACCAAAACCACATACGGACTTTTGACAGCATCTGTCTTTTCCTGTACAGCCTGCCATTCTTTCCGCAGGTCCGGCATGGGAAACTCAATCTCATCCACGGTACAGCCCAGATACCGGACTACGTCCAAATACCGTTCGATGACATGATCTTTGGCATGCGGCCCTGTAATCGGTTTACTGATAAACCCGCTTCCCTCTCCCATCTCGCAGTAGCCGATACGATTATCACAACCGCTGATCGCTGCCAATACTGCACTTTTGAACAAGCCATGCATATCGATGACCAAATCGAAATGCTTACTGTGAAGCAAGTCCCGCATCTGCCAGAAATAAGACCATTTTTCTGCAAGGCTCATCTTTGTAAATTTTACCTTGTCAAAATAAATGACCTCATCAATGATGGGCGGATCCGGCACAAAAGCGCCGAACTGCGGATGCACCAGCCAGGTCAGCCGTGCGTTGGGAAACGATTTACGCAATACCGCAACGGACGGCAGCGTATGTATTATATCGCCCAGCGAACTCATTTTAATGATGAGTATATTTTTATATTCCATACAAGTCCCCAAGAATGTAATTATTGAAAATAGTATTGCAGTTATTCTTCACAAACCGCGGCAAGCTCCGTTCTTTCAATCTTCCGCCAGCTTCAGATTCCACACAATTTTCTGTATAAAATCCAACAAATTGCCTCCGGTATACAGAAAGCCCTTTACCCCTGCGGCCTCCGCCGCTTCAACATCCCGGGGACTGTCTCCTGCCAAAAACGCATTACAGGGTTTTACATCAAAATCGTTCAGCGCCTGCAGTATCATGCCCGGTTTCGGCTTACGGCAGTCACAATCTACATCATACTGTCTGACAGCGGCCCCCGGCAGATGAGGGCAGTAATAGAAGGCTTCAATCTCGCCACCGGATTTTTTTACCTCTGCTGCCATCCAGTCATGCAGTTCCCTGACAACGTCTTCCGTAAAAAAACCCCGGGCTACGCCGCTTTGGTTGGTCACAACCACTACATGAAAGCCCTGTCGGTTCAGCCAGGCAATCGCTTCACGGCTTCCGGGAACCCATTCCACATCTTCTGCTTTATACAGATAGGCCTTGTCAACATTCAGGACACCGTCACGATCTAATAAACACAACTTCTTTTCTGTCATAAGAATATTCATAAATTCTGCAATCAATGATCAATACATGTAACAGCTTCCAACTGATACGGAAGCAAAGCAATATCAGGCATGATTCTGCCTTGTATAATACCCGCCAGTCTGATCCAGTACCTGGCAATATTCTTCCACAGCCTCTTCAATATCAGTAAAACCGCCATCATAACCCACAGACAGCAACCCGGTTTCATCTGCCTGCGTATAACTCTGGTATTTCCCTTTCAGCACATCCGGGAACGGTACATATTCCAGTTTTTCCACAGGCGCCCCAAAATGTTTCAGTACAGCTTTGGCGACCGTGTTAAAGGGATGGGCATGACCGGTTCCGCAGTTAAAGATGCCTTTCAGTTCCGGATGCTCCCAGAAGAAAAAGTTAACTTTTACCACATCTTTGACATATACAAAATCGCGGGTCTGTTCACCAGGTCCGTATCCGTCATACCCCTCAAACAGCTTCACTTTGCCTTCTGCCTTAAACTGGTTGTACATCTGGAAAGCCATGGAAGCCATTTTTCCTTTGTGATTTTCCTGCGGACCATATACATTAAAATACCGCAGCCCGACCACCTGGCTTTCCAACTCGTCCAGATAGCGACGGATGTAATTATCCATAAACAATTTGGAAAACGCATACACATTCAACGCTTCTTCGCATTCCGGCTTCTCAATAAAACCATGTTTACCGCTTCCATAAGTAGAAGCAGAAGATGCATACATAAACTGAATCTTGCGGTCTGTAGCAAAATGGAACAGGTTCTTCGTATACTCAAAGTTGTTTTCCATCATGTACTTGCCGTTGTATTCCATCGTATCAGAACAGGCGCCTTCATGGAAAATGACATCAATCTTTTCATGGTCAAACATGCCATCCAGGATTGCCTCGCCAAAGGCAATTTTATCCATGTAGTCCATAACCTTCAGACCCTGGATGTTTTTGAATTTAACCATATTGGTCAGGTTGTCCACCACAAGGATATCATCCCGTCCCCGTTCATTCAGACCTTTTACAATATTACTGCCGATAAAGCCGGCGCCTCCGGTTACAATAATCATAATTACAATCCGCCTTTCTGCGAACAATACTGCTAATACAAATACAGATTCTTAAAGCTTGCCTTCCCGAACCATCCCGGCAATCCGTTCTACCAGTCCGGTCGTAGAATACCCTTCCTCAAATTCAATGATTTCCACTTTTCCTGCATATTCACGTCCTGCCACCTGATCCGGACGATAATCCCCGCCCTTTACCAGAATATCGGGGCGAATTGTTTTTATCAGTTTTGCCGGCGTATCCTCATGGAAAATAACTACGGCATCCACACAGGCAAGGGAAGCCAGGATCCGCGCCCGGTCCAACTCATGGACCAGAGGCCGGGTCTCACCTTTCAGGCGCTGTACCGAAGCATCGGAATTCAGTCCTACGATCAGGTGCTTGCCCAGCTTGGCCGCTTTTTCCAGATACGATACATGACCTACATGCAAAATATCAAAGCAACCATTGGTAAAGACAATCTTCTCCCCGCTTTTGTGCCAGATCTGCGCCAGATCCGCCACTTCCTTCCAGGAAAGAGGCCGGAACCCATATCCCAGTTTCCGTTCTTCGTTGAGCAGATCCTGCAGCAATTCGTCCCGGTGCACAGGGTATGTGCCAACCTTGCCGACCACAATACCGGCTGCCCGGTTCGCCATATATACGGCATCCGGCAAGGTAAGACCGCCGGCAGCCGCTGCAATCAGTACGGCAGCCGCTGTATCCCCTGCGCCGGAAACATCAAACACTTCCAGCGCAGAAGCCGGACTGTGAATCACTGTCCGTTTTTCTCCTACCAGGGTCATCCCCTTTTCACTGCGGGTCACTACTACATTCCGAATCCGGTAACGTTCCCGTGCCATCTGGGCAATCTGCAAAACGGGTCCATCTTCATTGGGAACCGTCTGCCCGGCCGCCTCGCACATTTCCTTCAGGTTCGGAGTAATAAACGTACAGCCTTCATATTTTTCCCAGCGGGGACCTTTCGGATCTACCAGCACTGGAATGCCATGCGCTTCCGCCATTCGGATCACCCACTGGCAGAACGCATCGGAGCATACGCCCTTGGCATAATCCGATACCGCAATACCGTCCAGCCCGTCCTCCATCAGATTCAGCAGCCACTGTTTAATCTGATCCGCCTCTTCCGGATACAGGTCTCCTACTTCTTCAAAGTCCAGCCGCAGCATCTGCTGACTGGCTCCCAGGATGCGCATCTTGGTAATCGTAGAACGGCGCCTGGATTTCACCAGGCCGCCAAAATCAATTTTTTCTTTAGTAAGCAGGCCTTCCAGAATTCTGCGGTTATCATCATCCCCTGTGACACCGCCCACAAACACGTTGCAACCCAAATTAGCAAGATTGGCGGCTACGTTTGCCGCCCCTCCCAGTACCGAATCAACCTTTTTTACCCGGTTGACAGGTACCGGTGCTTCCGGGGAAATACGTTTGACTTCCCCATAAAAATACCGATCCACCATCACATCGCCGATGACGGCAATGCGCAGGTTCTGTATCTTCTCAGCTAAAAATGAAGTACATTTCATCTCATTCATGATCCACCAGTTCGCACAAAATATGTCCCATCAGTATATGCATTTCCTGTGCACGGGCCGTCACCCTGGCCGGCACGGCCAGACAGATATCACAGGCTGCAGCCATTTTGCCGCCGCCTTCCGCCGTCATGCCGATACAGGTAATCCCCTTAGCCTTCGCTTCCTCAACCGCCAGCAATACATTTTTACTGTTTCCGGAGGTTGATATGCCAACCAGTACATCCCCCGGCTCGCCTAACGCCTGTACCTGACGGGCAAAAACGGTATCATACCCGTAGTCGTTGGCCACCGCCGTCAAGATAGAGGTATCAACCGTTAAAGCAATCGCCGGAAGCCCTTTTCGTTCTTTCTGGAAACGTCCCACAAACTCTGCCGCCAGATGCTGGCTGTCCGCGGCACTGCCTCCATTGCCGCAAAACAACACCTTATGCCCTTCTGCCAGCGCTTTTTCAACATATTTGGCACAAGTCTCCAACTTTTCCGGCAAATCGGAATCCATCAACTTTTGCAATACTTCTAAATGATCCGCTAAACGCTGTTCAATAATCCGGTTCACAGGTCCTCCACTTTTTATGACAATAATTCGTTCATACAAAATGCATTTAATTATTACCAACTCAGGAAGTCAAATTTAACTGTCCATTTTTTTTCACCATTATAATGTCTTTTCTCATATGAAACAGTAAGCAGTTCACAACAGAAACGATGGCGCCACGTAAATGTTGTAGTATAATTTCCATGAGTACGCGTTTCGCTATCCAGATTTCGGCGGTTAACAATCGTAAATGAATTATGCTTATCCGGATTCCAGGCAATTCCCATACTCAGGTCTTTTACAAAACTTGGCTGCCCTTTGCTGAAAAGATAGCTGGTCCTATGCTCGTTATGATAGGTCGTCCAAATATTCCATTTATTTGAAAAACGATAACCTAAAGTTCCATGATAAATATTCGTATTCAAACTGTTACCGTATCGCCGGGTAGTAGCGTTATTCAAGCTTTCGTGAATCCACTTGCGACCCACCATCAGATCCATATACAGTTTTTTTCCACCCAGCGGATAAAAGCGATCGTGACGCAGAAAAACAGCCTTTTCCGTGTGCCAGCTCTCCCAGTTAAGATGATTATACTTCCATAATCCATGGGTAATATATCCATCAACTGATAACGGCAAGCCTTTCGCAATACGGTGTGGCTTCAAAAACAATCCCCAGTCTATCTTTTTCTGCAGCCATACCCCTTCGTCTAACGCATCATTGTCCGAGTCATATACATACCCACTGTTTACACGGACATAGAAATCACGTCGATCATGCGTGATACCATAAAACGGCTTATATTTGGATTTCGTATAGAAAATCTGCTCCATATAAAATGTCGTTGGATTTTTCAAAAGCGGATTCCCGATCGGCCGACTGTACTCCAGCGAAGCATACCAGCCTCTTTCATTGTCCCAGCCAATGCGTGGTTTCGTTTGTTTATTCTCTTTGTTCAGCTCATTGATCCATACATCACGAGAATAAACATGTTTTCCTTTGACAAAGACCTGCACGCCTCTGGCTATAATTCGATCATTGGGAATAATCGTAATCGTTTTTGCCTTAACCGACACACAGGGGTGGTGTTTAACTGCCGGACACCTTGTCGACATTCCGCCCTGGTCCATGATCAGCATCCCATGCTCAATCAGACCATGAGGTGCTTCGTAATAATCAAACTTACCGCTGCGCGGATTCGCACTGGAAGCCCCTTTCAGATGCAGTAGTTCACCGGTTTCTTTATTAAAATTATAATGAGCCCAGCGGGCATTTACTCGGTTGGTCGGTTCCTGCAACGTTCCGCCCTCCAGAAGCCATATATCTCCTGTATTCGCATTTCCAACCGCCTTGGTAGATGTAACATTAGTCAGTCCCTGTTTCAGACGGACATTTCCTTCAATGATAAAGTCTCCGCTTTCACTGGAATACTGAGCGTCATTTCCTTTAATAATCAAAGGTACCGGCTGGGCGTTTGTTTTTTCTTTTTTCTTGTTCCCTTTGTTAGCCGATGAAACCGGCTTTCCTTTATTACCTGCTAAAGAAGATTCAGTTTCTGTCTTTTTTACATCGTTATGAGAAACAGATGAACCTACACCGCCAGAGCTTTTTTGCTCTGCTGATTTTAACAGCGTATTGTACCTCTGCTGCAAGTACTCCCTAAAATTTGCTGATTCAGAATAGGATTTAATCTGCCTGCCGGCCTGATACTCCTGTCCGGGATACTCTTTATCCTGATCAGGCTCAAAGCTGTCATCTGTTTCTGACAATACTTTTTCAGCCTGCTGACCGGCTTTTTCCAGCGCAGCCTTCGTTGCAGCGGAAATCTTATCCGGTTTTGATTCTTTTCCTTGTTTCGTTTTATCGGCCGGAGCAGCCTCCTTCTCAGAAGTAACAGATGTTTCCTTCATGATCCTTTTCTGACCGGAATCATCTTTATTAGAAGCGTCTCTCTGTATCAGCCGTTCGGCAGCCAATGCAAAAGCTTCACCCTCATCAGCAGATTCTGCTTTTGGGTGATCATTTACAATCGGACCATAGGACTGTTCCAGCGGCGATTTATATTTATCATCAGAATCATAATCATCCGGCGTCAGTGCATAGGCAGCATAGCCAGGAACTGCAAACATTATACTGGCCAGCAGCACAGATGCCATTATCTGTTTTTTCATGGAATCCTCCACATTCAATAAATGTCCAGTAAACATTATAACATAAAATTGCAAAAAAAAATACCAGTGTAATCTGATTACACTGGTATTTCACTTCTTAATTAGTAAAACGAGAGATTTGCAAACACGTAAGATCCTTTCACTGAACTATGCAGTAAAGTAAACGGATCATTCACACATCAGCTTTGAGCACCTGCGGCGGTAGTTTCCTGATACACGATCCCACTGATTTTCTGATCCTCCACAACCTGGACATAAGTGGTAGAACCGGTCTCAATTGTTTTGGATTTACCGGTTACAAAAGCGCCGCCTACTGCGCCAATGGGGCCTAACACTACCATGCCGCCAATCGTAGCGCCGGCTGCGCCAATGGCCGTTTTAGCTTCCTGCTGTGCCAGCTTGCCAATATAAATGGGAACCTTAGTTCCATCCACTGCAAATACATGGCTGAATTTCACATCAATGCGGGCATCCCGGCCGAAACTGCGGGGCGGCACCACCTTGGAAACTTCACCTACACCGTCAGCACCTTTGGATAATACCAGAACGTCATTCACGTACAGGTTATCTGCCACACGGAATTTAACCGGGTCGCCGGGCCGGGCAGTCTTGCTGCTTAAGGGAGCGGTAAACTCAATTTTTACCAGGGAATCCTTTGGCAGTACCACTGCTTCTACCGGAACCTTGCCGCCGTTATATGTGGTAGCAACCAGACGCTCCAGGCGCTGGTTCAGGGAACCGGACTGAACTTGCCCGAACAGAGTATTCTCCAGTTCTTCAATCCGGGTTTTTGCCGGACCGGCAGTAACTTTGGCATTCAGACGGGCGTCGGCACCGTTCAGCTTCTGCAAAAAGCTTCCATTGCCGCCGTTTGTCCCACAGATATATTCATAGGTGCTCTGGATACGGTCCAGAATATTGCGGCCGGAGTCCGGCGCTCCGTAGATATCATCTTCTAAGCTTTCCATCCGTTCCATCATGGAACTGCTCTGATGCGTTCCGTACAATGCAGTTTCAATGGCATCCAGCTGTTCTGAAGCAACAGGAGCGGGGCCCTCTGCAAAGGCAAAAGAAGTCAGCCCCAGGCACAGGGCCAAACTGACTATTAATGAAACAAGTTTTTTCATTTCTCATCCCTCCGAATTATTCTTCTGACTCTATAAACAACTATAGATAGAATTATCATGGTTCTATTATAGCATATTTAGTGGAATGTCAACATAAAAATTCATGATTTTTTATTTTTTTTACAGAAAAAACAAAAAAACGCCTCATTTTAGACGGAGTCCGATAAAATGAGGCCTCTTTTCTCTGCTTTCGACAGTCATAAAGCAACAAAGCAGTTAATTTCCGCTGTTATCCAGAATCATAAAGGCTTCCACATGGAGAGAGGCATCAGCCTCCACCGTAAGATGGCAGGACAGTTCCCGGTTCCAATCCTTTAGCAAATTCTGTTGCAGATATTCTGCTTCCAGCGGATGCGTCACCAGCAGAATCTCTTTTGCGCTTCCCTGTTTTTTTAACAGGCCCCGCACCCGGCGCTTGATTTCCAGCGCAATTGCTTCTTTGGACTGGACCCGTCCGCTGCCGCTGCACACAGGACAATCGGCAAACAGTACCGCTTCCAGATTTTGCCGCGACTTTTTCCGGGTAATCTCCACCAGGTTCAGCGCGGTTATATCCTGCACCCGCGGCCGCATCTTATCTCCGGCAAAAGAACTCTCCAATACAGACAATATTTCCTGCCGGTTCTCCTCGCTGTGCATGTCAATAAAATCTACTACAATAATACCGCCGATATCCCGCAGGCGAAGCTGGTGCGCAATCTCCCGGGCAGCCTGTCGGTTTATCTCCATGATGGTTTCTTCCAGATTGCTTTTGCCACTGTAGCTGCCGCTGTTCACATCAATCACGGTCATGGCCTCAGTATGGTCTATCACCAGATACCCTCCGCTGGGCAGTTCCACCCGGCGATCCGCCAGAGAAGCCAACGCGTCTCCCAGTCCAAAGCCGGAAAATACATCTTCCCCGCTGTCCCACAGCCGCAGCACCATACCCTCTGTGCCCTGCATCTCGGCCAGCAAATCCTGTATCCGCTGAAACACATCCGGATTATCTGCCACAATTTCTTTTACATCTCTGGTAAAATAGTCGCGCACCATACGTACCGACAAATCCAGTTCCCGGTGCAGAAAAGCCGGCGCCTTAGCCCGTTTCGCCCTGGCAGCTACCACATTCCATTCGGCAAGCAGGCTCCGGATATCCGCTTCCAGTACCTCTGCCTCAATTCCTTCTGCTTCCGTACGCATGACAATGCCCATCCCGTCGGGTTTACACTGTTCCGCAACCTTCCGCAGTCGGATCCGTTCCTGTTCATCATTTATCTTCCGGGAGATACCAATATAATCGGAAAAAGGAAACAGTACGGCATAATGTCCGGGAAATGTGATTTCCCTGCTGGCCGTCGGTCCTTTTGTCCCCCGGGGATCTTTGGTGATCTGAATCATCACCGAAACGCCTTCTGTCAGATCGCTGGAATCACCCAGATACAGAAATGCATTCTGATCCAGCCCGATGTCAATAAAAGCAGCCTGTATCCCTTTCACCACATTACTGACGCGACCCAGAAAGATGCTTCCTACCAAATGGGCAGACATGGCCCGTTCTACCATAAACTCCTGCAATATTCCATTATTCACCAGTCCCATCCGAACTTCTTCCGGGGTACTGCTGATAATAATCTGCTGCGGCATTGGTCTGCCCTCCTTTCGTCAGTTTCAACACAGAGCCACCCCTGCGGGCAACTACCACCCACGCAGGCTGACCCTGTTTTTTTATAAGTCAGCCCTGCTCAAACAACGTGTCCAGCATGGGCCACTTGTTCCCCATCTCATCTACCCGGTACAGATCCATCCGTTCAATATCTGCCTTTTCCACCGGCAGCTGCAAATCGTACTGTTCATTCAATGTATTGAGCAGATCCACAGCTTTCATGCTGCCGTCATGGGTGATGCGGCAATGGAAATGCAACTCTGTTTCCTTTTCCCGCTGTACCGCCGACAACTCGGATATATAAAACTTCACATCAATTCGCTTGACTTTTTCTTTGGCTTTGGGAGCCTGTTTTTCAAAAAACACGGTTTCTGCCCGGTTAAATGCCTCCACCGCCGGCGCAATGTCCCCTGTCCAGGGAAGCGTTACCCGGTACTCCGAACCCCCTGCCACGCTCATCAAAGCCGGGGAGCTGTTCTCCACCGCGTCCACTGCCAGCACCCGGATGCCCCGGGGTAGCGCTTTCTGCAACGCTTCTGCTGCTTCCAGCGGGTGAACCGGTTCTGCCAGTTCCAGCTCTACAAATTCCGCATAACTGACGACTCCCACACCTAGCGCAGATGCCAGGGAATATTTCATATGCGGATTAAACCCCTGGGAATAAGCCGCCGGTAATTTGGCCCGCCGTATGGCCCGGCCAATGGTGCGTACATACTCCAGGTGGGAAATGAAACGGATTTCTTTCTCCTTGGTAATCTGAAACCGCAGCTTCATTCCGCCTCACCTCCCTCTTTCGGCAGACCGGGCCGTTGGGTTGCGGCACTGTAGCTTTGATTATCCCCACCGGCCATCTTTTCTGCCAGAGAAGCAAAGCCCTTTTCTTTTGATGCGTCATAGGCCCTGCCGCTCCAGTCCATAACCGGAACACCCAGGCGCTGACACACGCCGCAGCCGTTGCAATGGCCCTGCCGGCAGTCTGCTGTCAGCAATCCCTGTTTTGCCTTTTTATACTCACTGGCCAGGAACGCCCGGTTCACCGCAGGCTGCAGATGCTCCCAGGGGAACACCTCGTGATCGCCTCGCACCCGGTGATTATAAAAATCAGGATCCAGTCCGCAATCCTGCAACGCCTGCTGCCAGCGTTCAAAATCAAACACATCCGCCCAGCCGTCAAAGCACTGTCCGCGCTGCCAGGCCAGATACAACGCCTTGCCCAGACGACGGTCCCCACGGGCAAAGATACCTTCCATAATACTGGTCTTTCCGTCATGATACTGGAAAGTAATATTTTTGACCCGGGTCGCTTCAATCAGGAGACCCTGCTTCCGGCGAATCTCCTCCAGCGTATCCTGCGGTGCCCACTGAAACGCCGTATAGGGTTTCGGCACAAAAGAGGACGCACTGATGGTTACCTGGCAGCCCCCTTTGCCTGTAATCTCTTTAAACTTCCACTGCACCTTTTTCGCCAGCTGGGCAATGGCCAGCACATCCTCATCCGTCTCGCCGGGCAAGCCGATCATGAAATACAGTTTTACTTTTTTCCAGCCGTTGGCAAAGGCCGCGCTCACTGCGTGCAGCAGATCTTCTTCCGTAACGCCCTTGTTGATTACGTCACGCATCCGCTGACTGCCCGCCTCCGGCGCAAACGTCAGGCCGCTCTTCCGCACCGCCTGCACCTTTTTGGCCACGTCAACACTGAACGCGTCAATGCGCAAGCTGGGCAAAGATACACTGACCTTCCTGTCCTTAAAGTCTGCAATCATAGTATCTAAAAACGGACCTAGACAGGAATAATCTGCCGTACTTAAAGACACCAGAGAAATTTCCTCGTAGCCCGTATTATCCACCTGCTTATGGGCAAGCTCCCGCAACACTTCCGGGCGGCGCTCCCGCACGGGACGGTACACCATCCCCGCATGACAGAAGCGGCATCCCCGGCTGCAGCCCCGGAACATTTCCAGCATGATCCGGTCATGGACAATTTCCCCAAAAGGCACCACCGGCGCCGTGGGAAAATCTACTTTATTTAAATCCGCTACCACCCGTTTGGTCACGGTGGCTGGCGCATCCGGTGTATTAGGAGTTACTGCCTGTATGGTATTATCTTCATTGTACGTTACATCATAAAAAGACGGAACATAGACGCCCGGAATCCGAACCACCCGGTGCAGAAATTCCTGCCTGCCTCCCGGTTTTCCTTCCCGCTTCCAGTTACGGTAACAGGTCAGGACTTCCGGCAGTGCTTCTTCCCCTTCGCCCAAAATAGCGAAATCAATCACATCCGCCAGAGGCTCCGGATTGAAGACGCAAGGTCCCCCCACCACCACAAAGGGCTCCTCGTCCCCACGCTTCGCTGCAAGAACGGAAACGCCGCCCAGGTCCAGCATG
>ONAV01000043.1 GCA_900315925.1 uncultured Selenomonadales bacterium
CTGCCCCAGATGGAAGCGGTGAAGGACAAAGGTTTTGAAGTGATGTTCCTGCTGGATCCGGTGGACGAGTTCTGCCTGGAAGCGCTGCAGGAATACGCAGGCAAAAAGTTCCAGTCCCTGAGCCGGGGCGATCTGGACCTGGGCGACGTGGAAAGCGAAACCAGCAAGAAAGAAGCGGAAGATATCGCCAAAGATAATGAGACCCTGCTGAAAGATTTCAAGGAGGTGCTGGGAGAAAAAGTCAACGAAGTGAAGCTGACCAACCGGCTGAAGGACAGCGCCGTCTGCCTGGTGGCCGGGGAATACGGCCCCAGCTTTGCCATGGAGCAGGCTTTTGCCATGGCCAATGCCCCCATGTTCAAGGCCCAGCGTATTTTGGAACTGAACCCAAAACACAAGCTGTTTGCCAAATTGCAGGAAGCCCACGATCAGGGAAAGGACAGTCAGGACTTTAAAGATTTCTGCGCCCTGCTCTTTGACCAGGCCCTGCTGCTGGACGGCATGATTCCGGACGACCCGGCTGCGTTAGCTCAGCAGATTGCACGGATGATGGCAAAATAGAAAATAGTAAATCAGAACGGCAGCGTTTTCGGCGGAAGGCGCTGTCGTTTTCAGTTTCTGTTTTACAAACTTATTACATCGGCATTGCGTTACTCTGTCGTTTACTTACACAATTCTTGGAGGATTGTGATATAATTACATAAATCAATTATACAAAAAGATGTAAAGGGTAGGAACGGTTTCATGCGTTATAGATTACTGGACACGCTGCGGGGTTTTTCTCTGGTGAGCATGATTTTGTACCATATCTGCTGGGATTTGGTGCACATGTACGGGTTCGACTGGCCCTGGTTCATGAAAACCCAGGGATATCTCTGGCAACAGAGCATCTGCTGGCTGTTTATTTTTGTCAGCGGATTCTGCCTGGGGCTGAAACGGGATGAACGCAACTTGTCCTCTGTCTGCAAACGGGGCCTGACAATCATGGCTTCCGGTTTATTGGTGACAGCAGCAACTCTGGTTTTTGCGCCGGAGTCAAAAATCATCTTCGGCGTACTGTTCTTTCTGGGTTTTTCCATCATGCTGACTGCCTGGCTGGGCCCGCTGTTCCGAAAAATTCCGGCAAAAGCGGGGCTGTTTTGCAGCACTATCCTGCTTTTCATTTTTCGCAACATCAATGAAGGAAATCTTGGCTTTGAAAATATAATTCTCTGCCGGCTTCCGGATTTTCTGTACGAGCATGGAATGCTGGGAACTTTTTTGGGCTTGCAGGATAAAAACTTTTCTTCCGCAGACTATTTTTCTTTTATTCCCTGGTACTTTTTGTTTATAAAAGGGTATTTTATTTGCCGGAATCTTCTTCAAAAGCGAGAAACAAAAGGACTGTCCGGTCTGCCTGATGTTTTCACCAAGGGTGTTCCCGTGATTGAAACGCTGGGGCAGCATTCCCTGTTGGTCTATTTGCTGCATCAGCCGGTCATTTTACTGATTCTTTCTCTCGTCTTTAAACCGGCGCAGTAATTTTTAGCAAATACCCGGATTTTTCTCTTGCATTTTTTTGCAAGTTGGCGTAATATAGTAGAGTAATCTTTTAGTGGGGATGTAGCTCAGCTGGGAGAGCGTACGGTTCGCATCCGTAAGGTCGAGAGTTCAAACCTCTTCATCTCCACCATCGAAAAGCACATTTTTTACAGGTTTGTAAAAGTTTAAAAAAGCGCGTGGTTATCGTATTTTCAGCGATTCCAACGCGCCTTTTTTATTGCCTTTTAACCTGTATTGTTTCAGGTCTTTTTGGTTCAAAACTGCTGAGTTTTGAGCATGAGTTTTGTGTAATTCTCGAAACTCTCTAGAGTTTTGATAATGTACCGGAGGTTTTCATTTTGTTCGCTTTGTTGCCAATAATGATTCACGGTCTTTCATTTCCATGGAAGTTTTGTTATAATAAGATGTAACTGTTGATGCATCAGTTGTTTTTCAATAACTTAAAGTTACTTTATTAAAGTTTTGTTTTTTATCGGAACTGATGGCAGGAGAGGTGTCAGCTATGAAAGAAACAGGTATTTCAAAACGATGGTTAGCCTCTCTTTTTTGTGTTTTTGTTTCGCTGTTCTGCGTTTTTGCAACCTCGTCAGCCGCTTCCGGTAAAGAGGACGGCGAGACGTTAACGGTAGGGATTCCTGCGAATCGCTGCCCGATTTTTTATCAGGATCCCAAGACGAACGAGATTGTAGGTATTGGCGTGGATCTGATGCGGTCCGCTGCGGCAAAGACAGGGTTTCACGTTACCTTTCAGTTTGTAAAGGAAAAGAACCTGAAGGACGCGCTGGATAATAAATCATACGATCTGGTTCTGCCTTTCGGCAGTGCTATCACCGGCAGCTCCGGACATCCGAGCATTGTTTCGGATCCGTTTATGCAGACCCCGTTTACTCTGGTTACCAGAGAAAAGCATGAAATACCACCGCTGAATAAGCTCCGGGTCGGCATGCTTCGTTCTCTTGGGGGCGTTGGGGAAACCATTCATCAGCTGTATCCCGGCATTCGAATTACCATGTATGAGACGATGGACGAGAGCGTGGATGCACTGCGTGAAGGGAAGATCGACGCACTGTTGAATAATTCCTATGTCTGGAGTTATGTGCTACAGAAACCTTCCTATTCTGATCTGGCAGTTCAGCCTGCGGCCGTGTTTTCTGTAGATTTCCGGGCCGGCACGCTGGATACTCCGAAAGGGAGGGCGATTATTGAACGATTGAACAGCGGCATCGCTGCGTTGAGCGATTTGCGTCATCGGGCTATTATTCTGGATTACACGTCGAGGAAGCTGTACCGGTATAACATTTTCGATTACCTTTATGAATACGGACTTGTCATTCTGTTGGCAGTACTCCTCCTGGCTTCCCTGATTGTTATTTTCGTGCAGAAACAACGCGCTCTCCGTATGGAACAGGAGGAGAGGCTGCACAGGCTGGTGGACCACGATCCGCTGACCGGACTGCTCAGCGTGAGCGGATTCCGGAAGCGGGTAGAAGAACTGTTGCGGGCGCATCCGGATACGCCGTATTTCCTCTCTTATAACAATATCCGGGATTTCAAGTTTATCAATGACAGCCTTGGACGGGAGGCCGGGGACGAGCTTCTTAAATTCTGGGCGGACAAATCCATGGAGTATCTTTCGGATGAAGAAGCGATGGGGCGGATCACCAGCGATCGTTTTGTTGTACTTCGTGTTATTGAGAGCGAAGAGAAGATGCAACTGGATAAGAAGAACGTGCTCGATCCGGTGCAGAACTATTTCATCAACCAGGGAAGGGAAACGCAGGTTCAGATATGCAGCGGGATTTATGTGCTGACGCCGGAGGACTTCCGGAATATTGATGTAGACCGCATGCTGGACTATGCCCGTGTGGCGGAGCAAAAAGTCCGGGGCAGCCGTATCGTCGACTATGCGTTTTATAACCCGGAGCAGTGGGAGAAAGGGAAACATGTTGCGGAAGTCATCAATTACCTGCCTGCTGCCATCCAGTCGGAAGATCTCAAAGTATGGTATCAGCCCCAGGTTGATTATGCAACAGGGAAAATCATCGGCGCAGAGGCTCTCTGCCGCTGGGCTCATACCAAACTGGGCTGTCTGCAGCCTGCAGATTTTATTTGCACGCTGGAAAAAACCGGTCTCATTTATGATTTGGATAGTTTCGTCTGGGAAAGGGTGTGCCAGGACCTGCGCCGCTGGAATGAACAGGGGATCCGTCAGTCTGTTTCGGTAAACCTGTCCCGCTGTGATGTTCGTGAGGACCGGGATCTTGCCGGTCATTTCCAAAATCTGATCCGAACCTATGGCCTGACGCCTGACCAGCTGCGAATCGAGATTACCGAAACGGCCTATGCCGAGAACCCGGACCTGCTGATCAGTACGACGGAAACGTTGCGAGAGTGCGGATTCAAGGTTGAGATGGATGATTTTGGCAGCGGTTATTCGTCCCTGAATATGCTCAAAGAAGTGCCGGTAAACCGCATCAAGCTGGATCTTCGTTTTCTGACGAACAAAGGCGATGCGGAAAAAGCCCGTATCATTATCAGTCATATGATACAGATGGTACGGTCATTGGGGATGGAACTGATTGCCGAGGGGGTTGAGACGGTTGAGCAGGCCGGTTTCCTCCAGAGCCAGGGATGTACCGAGATGCAGGGTTATCTCTTTTACAAACCTATGACAATGCGCCAGTTTGAAAAGCTGTTTGAAAGAGGTAAGCAAGAATAAATAGAATCAGAGCCGGACAACATGCAATTTTGTTGTCCGGCTCTTTGATTGTGTTCGCTGTTTTAATTTTCGTTTTTTGCTTCATACAAAATTAATAATTTATTCTTGACTGAGGATAGCGTGCAGTCCGTCCCTCAGTTCCCGGAAATGTTTCGGAAAGTTTTCCGAGCCTTCCGCCCTGATTTTCCTGTCGCCGTTAACGGTGGCCTGGAGAGAGAACATGATTCCGTCCTTAACACCTTTCGGGTGTTTCCCGTGAAAGCCATCCCAGGAAACAAGCTCGCAGTCATTCAACAGTTTCAGGATCTTGTCAGCGCTGCACACCGTTTGTCTCTCGGGCACGCGCTTATCTTCATTTTTATTATACCGTATTGCATATTCAACGACTTCGGCATCTTTGCCTTTCATAACAATTTCATACTCGGTGGTAAACCGCATACCGCTCAGGCGGAGCGTAACGATCTCGAAAGATTCGATATTTTGGGATGCTTTCCCTGTGCCGCATGTTTGTGCAACAGAGGTGAATGTCAGCATCGCTGCGGCTGCTAACAGGAGCGCGAAGAGTTTTTTCATGTGATTTCTGTTCATTTGTATTCCACCTTTCTGCTTTCTGATGTTTGCTTCTCAGTCTTCTTCCAGCACGCCTTTCAGGTCTTTGTTGGTCATGGCGCAGACGCAGGAGTCAGACCACACGTTTTCTGCGGTTTCAATCATGTCAATGATCGTATAAATCGGAAGGATAACGCCCATGATGCCGATGGACGCGCCTACCGAACTCATCAGGGACAGGGTCAGGAAGTAGCAGCCCATGGGGACGCCGGCATTGCCGATGGCGGCCAGCACGGCTACAAACAGCCAGGAGATCATGGCGCCTGTGGTCAGGTTCATGCCGGAGTTCTGCATCACAAATAAGGAAGTGACCAGAATGAATGCGGCGCAGCCGTTCATGTTGATGGTGGTGCAGATGGGCAGTACGAAACGGGATACCCGGGGGTTGACTTTTACATTCTGTTCGGCGGAAGCCAGGGTTACCGGCAGGGTGGCGGCAGAACTTTTCGTGAACAGTGCAACTGCCAGGGCCGGGGACATCTTTTTCATGATATCCACCGGGTTCAGGCCCCGGGCCAGCAGGAACAGCGGCAGTACGATGAAGAACTGGAGCAGGTTGCCGCCGATGACAACCGCTGTGTATTTGCCCAGCGCGCCTACGATGACGCCGGCTTCAATCTGGGCGGCCAGCTGGCCGGCAAACGCTAAAATGCCAACCGGCAGTACATACAGGATGGCGCGGATCAGGGTGAACAAAACTTCCTGCAGGCCGTTGATGCCTTTCAGCAAAACGTCCCGGTTTTCTGTTTTCGGCATAAAAGCCAGGGCCAAGCCCACGGCGGCGGCGATGAACAGTACGGACAGCACGTTGCCGGACAGGAAGGGATATAAAATATTATTGGGAACTACGGAGAGAAAATGGTCGTAGTAAGAAAGCTTGCCTAAATTCTGGGGTACCTGCGCCGCACCTGCGCCTACCACCTCGGCAGGCAGGTTGCCCGGGGCGATCCAGAGATATAAAGCCAGGCCTACGGCTGCGGAGCAGATGGTGGTCAGTAATGTATAAACCAGCGTATGGGCGAAGATACGCTTCGTATCTTTTTTGGCGCCCAATGCCGACAGGGTGGTGATGACTGCCAGCGCAATAGTGGGCACGGCGATGAACTGGAACATGCGGGTGAAGATCGTAGCAATAAAGTTGAACAGCTCGTTCAGGGAGGGATTGTTCATCCAGCCCAGCGCACCGCCGATTACCAGCGCGGCCATCCAAAGGATAAACTGCTTGCCGTTACCCTGTTTGCGGCTCTCTTCTATAATCTCTCTTGCTGTGTCATTTACCTGAAAAGGATTCTTTTTGTCTGCCATGATACGCTCCTTGTAAATACTTTTATAAAACTTCTTATAGTATAGTATCGTTTTTTTTCTTATGTCAATATATTTTATGAAGTTTATAAAAGAATTTATGAAAAATTTGGGAATGATACAGATTTTGCATAAAAAAGTGTATTGGAACCCGTATCTGCAGAAAATGAATGTTGGATGTTTTCCTATAATATGGTAAAATAAAGAGTACTGCCAAAGGAGGAAACTGTTGTGAAACAACCGTTAGTGGAGGCAATGGAACGTTATCTGCAGGAGCAGGTGTATCCGCTGCATACGCCGGGCCACAAAGGCGGCCGGGGCATGGCGGAACCGCTGCGTTCGCTGCTGGGTTCCACTGCGTTACGGATGGACGTTTCCCTCATGAGCGAGCTGGACGACATCCACGCGCCTTGCGGCTGTATCAGAGAAGCGCAGGAAGAGGCGGCAAAGTTATATGGGAGCGATGCCTGCTTTTTTGCAGTGAACGGAACCACGGGCGCCATTCATGCCATGTTGCTTACGGCGCTGCAGCCGGGCGACAGGATTCTGGTTCCCCGGAATGCTCACCGCAGTGTGACAGGCGGACTGATTCTGGCAGACGCAGTGCCTGTGTATGTGCAGCCTGCGTACATAAAAGAGTTTGGTATGCAGGGGCAGGTTACGCCGGAGCAGGTGAAAGAAGCGTTTGCGGTGTGCCCGGATCTAAAAGCAGTGCTGCTGACGTCTCCTAATTATTTCGGCATGGCGGCAGAAGTAAAACAGATCGCTGAGATTGCTCACGCCCATAACGCGGTGCTGTTAGTGGATGAAGCGCACGGCCCCCATTTAGGATTTCATGATCAATTTCCGCCTTCTGCCATGCATTGCGGGGCGGATATGGCAGCCCAGAGCACCCATAAAATCTTAGGGGCGCTGACCCAGTGTTCTTTATTGCAGGTGAAAGGTGCGCGTATCGATCTGCGTCACGCGGCGGATGTAATGAGTCTGCTTACTACGACAAGTCCCAACTATCTGCTGATGGGTTCTCTGGACGCGGCCCGCGCCCAGCTGGCGGAACGGGGTGCTGTCATGTTAGAGGATGCGTTACGGGCTGCGCAGATGTTGCGCAATAGTTTGGCGAAAATTCCGGGGTTGCGTGTCATCCGTCCGGAAGACGTGGCAGGTAAGTATGGAATTGCTGCACTAGACAGTACAAAGGTTACTATAAATTTGAAAGAGTGGGGCGTCAGCGGTGTTACCATTGGAGAAGCCCTGCGCAAAGAAAAAATCGCGGTGGAACTGGTAGATCTGCAGAACGTTTTGTTCCTGGTGACGTATGCGGACTGGGCGCCGGTGCAGTGGCAGGATACGGTGAATCGGATCTGTAAAACATTGCAGAAACTGCGACCGGTGAAGAATCCGCTGGAAGCAAGATCTGTGGAACAGGTCAAAGCGTTGGAAACGGAAGCGGCGGAAAAAGAAAAGGCGCAACAGGCGGAGATTCCGGTAACAGAAGCTGCCGTGCCGATGCGTACCGTATTTTACGGAAAAAAGAAAACGGTCCCGCTTTCCGGGGCAGTCGGCCTGATTTGTGCTGAGCCAATCAGTTTTTACCCGCCCGGCATCCCCGTGATTTTGCCCGGGGAGCGGTTTACAGATAAAATTGTTGCATGGTGCTGTCTGATGAAACAGCAGGGGCTGCCTGTCAGCGGACCGGCAGACACTTCGCTGCAGACCGTGAGGGTGCTGACACAAGAGTGAAAGGAATGTAATTCTTTAACAGGTAGGAGCGTTATAAAATTCACTGACTGATGACAGTGTGTTAAAGATATAGTATTTTTAGAAAGGGACATCCGGTTTTATGGCTGAATTTAATGTGAAAGCAATGAAAAAAGGTTGTTTCATTACGATGGAGGGGGTAGACGGCAGCGGTAAGACTACCCAGCTGCAGTTGACGGCCCGGTATCTGCTGGACCGCGGCTACAAAGTGGTGACCACCCGGGAACCGGGCGGCACGAAACTGGCGGAACGGATCCGTAACATAGTGCTGGATGCAGATGCCGCTGTGAATCCGAGGACGGAAGTGCTGTTATATCTGGCAGCCCGGGCGGAGCATGTGGAAAAAGTAATCCGGCCTGCGCTGGAAGAGGGTAAAATTGTGCTCTGTGACCGCTTTGCGGATTCGACAATGGTGTATCAGGGGTTTGTCCGCGGGGTTGAGATTGATAAAGTAAAAGCCCTTTGTGCATTTGCCGCGGACAATGTGCAACCGGAACTGACGATCCTGCTGGACGCCGCGCCGGAAGCTTTGCTGCAGCGCAGGGCGGACCGGGGCGTGCAGGACCGTTTTGAACAGGAAGGTCTAGACTTCCAGAAAAAAGTGCGGGATGGTTTTTTACTGCTGGCGAATGCTGATCCGGAACGCGTTAAAAAGGTTCATGCGCTGCAGCCTGCGGAAGCCGTGCAGACAGAAATCCAGAAAATATTACGGGATGCCGGATTTTAGAAACCGGACAGGAATAAACTTAATTTTTAAGTTAGAAAAAGTATTCGCAAAACCGTTCATGATTGCTATTCCATGGATTCATTCGCCTATGGCTTCGAAACTCGGGGCTTCGCCCCTCAAACAGTCTCGCCATAACGGCGAATTTCACCTCATGGAATGTCGCAATCATTCCCGACGTTTTGCTCATATCTTTTCCTAACCAATATTTTTAAGCTTTCTTACAGGTGCACTATGTTTGACCAAATTGTAGGACATCAACAGAATAAAGAATTCCTGGCACGGTTCTTAAAACGGGAAGAACGGCCTCACGCGTTGTTGTTCTACGGACCGGAGGGAATCGGCAAATGCCTGCTGGCCAAAGAGTTTGCCAGAGCGTTTCTGTGCCTGGGTTCCTCACAGGGAGATAGGCCCTGCAATCACTGTGAAAGCTGCCGCCTGCTGAACTTCGAAACCGGCAACTTCGCTCATCCGGATTACCTGTACTTTGACCCCATGACGGATGAGGAACAGGAAAAGAAAAAAACAAAAATTATTTCCGTGAGCCAGATTCGCAGTTTAATTAAACAGTCTGCCTTCGGTCCCACGTTGTCAAAACAAAAAATCTGTATTGTCAACGAAGCGGACACCATGAACACGGAAGCGGCCAATTCGCTGCTGAAACTGCTGGAGGAACCGCCGGACAAATGGTTCTTTATTCTGGTGGCTTCGTCGGTGAGCCGTCTCCTGCCCACCATTTTATCCCGGGTGATTCAGGTGCGGTTTACGCCGCTGTCTGTGCAGGAAACAAAAAAAGCATTACTGACTAAAGATATTCCCGAGGCCGAAGCGGACCTGCTGGCGCATCTGTCTGATGGGTCGTTAGGACAGGCGCTCCGGTTCCGGGAAGAACGGATCATGGACTACCGCAATGCAGCCTTGAAGTTTGTAGCGGAGTTTCCTATGCAGGCGCCCATGACCTATCTGCTGAATGAAGATTATTTTTCTGATGTGATCCCCTCTTCCGGTGGCAATGAGCAACTGCAGCGTTTTGTGACAATGACGGTTTTGCTGTTGCGGGACTTGCTGTTTGTGAAGAGCGGGTTATCGAATCAGATTTTTAATATAGATGCGTTGCCTCAATTGCAGGCCATAGCAAAAAAATGGGATGAGAGAAGAATCCATCAGGCCTCGGAGGCGGCGCAGGAAGCAGCGGCAGCCGCAGTGCGGCGGGCCAACACCAAAAGTGTGTTGGACAATGTAACCTTTAAGATTAATGCATGCTGCGAAGGAAGATTGTAATAATATGATTTGAAAGATTTCTTTATTCCCGGCGGTCTGTCCTTTGGCAGAAAGGAGGCCGGTAGGAAAGAGTTCTTTCGTGAAGGTTTATGCCGCTGAATCCTGGCGGCGGAATGGAGGTTAGTGTGAAAAAAGTTGTAGGAATCCGTTTTAAGAAAACGTGCAAAATATATTATTTTGATCCGCTGGATATCGAATTTGTGTCAGGGGATCACGTCATTGTGGAAACGGCACGGGGCATGGAATATGGAACGGTGTCCATCGGTACCCGGGAAATTCCGGAAGAACAGATCAAGGCTCCGCTGAAGCCGATCCTTCGCAAAGCCACACCGGAAGATGAGGAAACGGTGATTCAGAACCAGGTACGGGAGCGGGAGGCTTTCAATATCTGTCAGCGCCGGATCCAGCGTCACGGGCTGGAAATGAATCTGGTGGATGTAGAATTTACTTTTGATATTAATAAAATCATTTTCTATTTTACGGCAGACGGTCGTATTGATTTCCGGGAACTGGTGAAAGATCTTGCTTCCGTATTCCGTACCCGTATCGAGCTGCGGCAGATCGGAGTCCGGGATGAAGCCAGGATGGTAGGCGGCATCGGCAGCTGCGGGCGGCCTTTGTGCTGTGCCAGCTGGCTGGGAGATTTTGAACCGGTTTCCATCCGTATGGCAAAGAATCAGAATTTGTCTCTGAATCCTACCAAAATTTCCGGCAGCTGCGGACGCCTGATGTGCTGCCTTAAATATGAAGATTATATGTATGCCAAAGAAAAAGGAAAAGGCAGCCGGCCCCGGAAGGAATATGCGGAAGCGCCTCAGGTGGGATCCATGGTGGCCACCAGTATGGGCAAAGGCAAGGTTACCACTGTGAACAAAGCCAAACATACCGCTACGGTGCAGCTTTCCCCGGATAATGTGGTGACGCTGGAGTGGGATGAGCTGATTGACGCATCCCAGGCTATGGATGACGATTAAGAAAATGGAGTGTTGTGCTTAATGCCAATACCTGTTGGAATTAAGATAATTTTTACAAAAAGCTATGAGCGAAATCAGAGAAGATTACCTGCCGGGGTGCAGATATAAAATTTATCAGGACCCGGCGGAGTTTACCTTTACGACCGATTCCGTCTTTCTGGCCCACTTTCCCCATCTAGCCAACAAAGCGAAAGTGTTGGAATTAGGCTGCGGCACCGGGGCCATCAGTTTTTATCTGGCAGCCCGGGGCGCGGCGGAAGTGACCGGGCTGGATGTGAATCCCCGTATGGTGGAACTGTTCAACCGCAGTGCGGAGGCGAACGGGATTTTCTGGCAGGAAGAGACCGGTGCAACAGAGATGAAAGCAGAAGTGCGAAAGCGCGGAGCTGTTTCTGTGACAGTCGACTCTGTATCCGAATCCAAGGAACTTGCGCCTAAAGTTCATGCGCTGGAGTGGGATATAAAAGAAATAAAAAGTTTTTGCCCGACAGAATCGTTTGACCTGGTTGTTGCCAATCCGCCGTATCGAAACAGCGGCAGGGAACGGACCATAGGAACCAGCGCCTGCCACGAAAAAACAGCTGTGCTGGAAGATTTTTTTGCGGCAGCCTGTTATACGCTGCACAGCCGCGGGCGTTTTGCCCTGGTGCAGCTGCCGGAACGGTTCATGGAATCCATGGAACTGGCTATCAGATATAACCTGCAGCCAAAAAAACTGCAGTGGGTCCATGCTTCCGTAGATAAACCGGCCTGGATCTTTTTGCTGGAAATGGTAAAAAACGGAAGCTACGGATTAGAAGTGTTGCCACCGCTGATTATGTACAATGCGGACGGCACGCTGACGGAGCAGGCAAAAAGACAAATGAAGAAAGATTAAAAATTTCTTTTGTAAAAAGATTACGCAAAAACGTTCGTGTTTGCTATTTCACGGACTCATTCGCCTGTGGCTTCGAAACTCGGGGCTTCGCCCCTCAAACAGTCTCGCCACCGCGGCGAATTTCGTCTCCTGAAATGACGCAAACGCTCACTATGTTTTGCTTACATCTTTTTACAACATGAAGTTTTTCTTTAAAATATTTTAAAATTTATTTGGAGACCTTATGCCCGGTACATTATTTTTGGTCGCGACCCCCATTGGAAATTTAGGCGACATGACGCCGCGGGCGGTGCAGGTGCTGACGGACGCTGATTTAATTGCAGCGGAAGACACCCGGCGCACGCTGCAGCTGCTGAACCATTTTTCCATCAAGGGAAAGTTGATTCATTACGATGAAAACAATAAAGAGAAGCAGGGGCCTGTTTTACTGCAGGAACTGCTGCAGGGAAACAATGTAGCGCTGGTAACTGACGCAGGCTTTCCGGGGATTTCGGATCCGGGGGAGGCCATGGCGCAGCTGGCCATTGAAAACGGCATCACCGTTACGCCGGTGCCGGGGGCTAATGCCTGCCTTACGGCTCTGGTAGCTTCGGGACTTCCGTCTACGCCGTTCTTTTTCGGGGCGTTTCTGCCAAAAAGCAAAAAGAACCGGAAAGAGCAGCTGGAAAAATGGAAACAGATCCCTGCAACCATTGTTTTATATGAAGCGCCTCACCGGATTGTGGAAGTGCTGGAAGAAATCCTGACAGTATGGGGCGACCGGCAGATGGCGTTCGGCAGGGAACTGACCAAGCTGCACGAAGAGTTCTGGCGGGGCACTGTCTCCCAGGCAATTTTCCGATTAAAAGAAAATCCTCCTCGTGGAGAATTTGTTCTGGTCATTGCCCAGGCGGAAGAAAAACCGCCGGACGACACGGACAACATGGATCCGTTGGATGCAGTGAAAGAAAAAATCGCAAAAGGCATTCCCAAAAAAGAAGCGTTAAGTGAAATTGCAAAACAGTTTAAAATTCCCAAACGGGATTTATATAACCGCTTGATTCAGGAGCAGGAAAAAGAGTAAAATATAAGGTGTAGATAAATTTTCATGTTAGAACTTTTTTCTGCACGATGAGATAAGCATTAGGAATTAAAGCGTTTTACAAAATTCAGGTAACAATTCTGCAAGGCAGACATACTATATAAAAGGAAGAAGGGTTTGTCATGGAAAACAAAGAAAAGAAACCGTTTTTTATTACCACGCCGATTTATTATCCCAGTGAAAAACTGCACATCGGTCATGCTTACTGTACCACGGTGGCGGATGCCATTGCCCGCTATCACCGGGCCAAAGGGGAAGATGTTTTTTTCCTCACCGGCAGCGATGAGCATGGCCAGAAGATTCAGCGCAAAGCGGAAGATTTGGGTATTACGCCCATTGAATATGTAGATAAAATCGTGGCTACCTTCCAGAGCCTGTGGAAACGGCTGGAAGTTTCCAACAATGATTTTCTCCGCACCACCCAGGAGCGCCACGAAAAAGTGGTGCAGGCCGTGATGCAGCAGATTTATGATAAAGGTGACATTTACAAGAAAAACTATGAAGGCTGGTACTGTGTGCCCTGCGAATCCTTCTGGACCGAGCATCAGCTGGTAGACGGCAACTGCCCTGACTGCGGCCGTCCCGTAGAAAAGATGCAGGAAGAAAGCTATTTCTTCAAGATGAGCAAGTATGCGGACCGCATGCTGCAATACATTGACGAGCATCCGGATTTTATCCAGCCGGTGGCCCGCCGCAACGAGATGATCAACTTTATCAAGCAGGGACTGGAAGATTTGTGCGTAACCCGCACTTCCTTTGACTGGGGTATCAAGGCGCCCTTCGATCCCAAGCATGTAGTCTATGTAAAAATACTGGCCGGCAGATATCCATCTGGTGGGAAAGGAGATCGTGCGTTTCCATTCCATCATCTGGCCTATCATGCTGATGGCCATGGAAGAAGAAATCCCGAAAAAAGTGTATGGTCACGGCTGGCTGGTAGTGGACGGCACCAAGATGAGCAAGTCCATCGGCAACGTGGTAGACCCCAACGGCCTGATTGACGAATTCGGAGCAGACGCAATCCGTTATTTCCTGCTGCGGGAAATCAATCTGGGCAGTGATGGCAACTTCAGCCGTGACGCGCTGATCAACCGTATCAACGCAGACCTGGCCAACGATCTGGGCAACCTGCTGTACCGTACGGTCAGCATGGTGGAAAAATACCACGACGGCGAACTGAAAAACTGCCCGGCCGTAGCCCTGGATGTGGATACGGATCTGGTCAAACTGACAGAAGCCACACTGGTTTCGTATCAGGAACATATGGATAAACTGGAAATCAATGACGCCATCAAAGCGGTATGGAGTCTTGTAGCCAGCGCCAACAAATATATTGATGACACGGCGCCCTGGAAGCTGGCCAAGGAACCGGCCGATGCCGACCGTCTGCATCTGGTGCTGTACAACCTGGCGGAAGTACTTCGCTATGTAGCTGTTATGATCGAGCCTTTCATTCCGGGAACTACGCCGGAAATCTTAAAACAGCTGGGACTGGAATGCAAAGAACAGAACCTGCTGGAAGATTTAACGTGGGGCGGTATTGCCGACGGCACCAAAGTAGTGAAGGGCGAACCGCTGTATCCGCGTATTGATGTGCTGCCGGACGGTCGTACCCTCATCGGCGCCACCAAAAAATATGCAGGCAAGGTGTACAATCCGGAAACCGGAAAACATGAAGAGTATCATCCGGAACCGGTCAAGGCAGCCAATAATAAAAAAGAGAAAAAGAATGATGCTAAAAAAATCGATGCCTTAGCGGAAGCCCAGGCCAAGGCGGAAGAAGCCAAAGCCAAAGCCCTGGCGGCCAAGGAAGCGGCAGCGAAAAAAGCAACTTCGGCAGCGGACGCGGCCAGTGACGCAGTAGCGGCGGCGGGCGATGCAGCCAAAGCAGTAGGCGGCGCGGTTTTGGCGGCGGTGGCTTCGGCCCGTGCACGGGTCAGCGCGGCGGCGGACGATGCGGTGCGCACGGCAACGGAAGTGAAGAACGCGGCCCTGGAAGCGGCGCGGGGCGGTGACGCGGCAAAATCTGCACCGGCAGCAGACGGTGAAATTACCATTGACGACTTTGCCAAGGTTGACCTGCGGGTAGCTAAAATCCTGTCTGCGGAACGGGTGCCTAAAACGGATAAGCTGATGAAGATCCAGGTGCAGCTGGGCGAAGAAGAACGCACCATCGTTTCCGGCATTGCCCAGTATTATACACCGGAAGAACTGGTAGGCCGAAATGTTATCGTCATTAAGAATCTGAAGCCTACCAAACTGCGGGGCATTATGTCGTACGGCATGCTGCTGGCGGCTTCCGACGGGGAAGGAAATCTGGTGCTGGCGGACGCGCCCAATATTAAGAGCGGGAGCAAAGTGAAGTAAAAGATTAGAATAATAAAAATTGTGCGTGGCAAGATTTTCCAAAACTGTTTGCGTTTGCTATTTCATGGGCTCATGCACCTGTGGCTGCGAAACTCGGGCTTCGCCCTCAAACAGTCTTGCCACGACGGTGCATTTCGTCTCATGAAATAACGCAAACGCTCACAATGTTTTGTTCAATCTTGCCACGCTACAATCTTTTAAAACTATTGAAAGGTTTTCTATGTCACGTTTAGGAATTATTGATACCCACGCCCATTTAGATGACAACCGTTTTGATTCAGACCGCGCTGCGGTGATGGAACGGCTGGCCAATGATATGGAAGCGGTCATCACCCAGGGCACCACGTATGAATCTTCCGTTGCATCCGTCAACATGGCGGAGCAGTATGATTTTGTGTATGCCGCGGTGGGCTGGCATCCGGAAGATCTGGCCGGTATCAAAGACGAAAGTTATATTACTGAACTGGAGCAACTGGTTCGCAATCATAAAAAAGTGGTAGCCATCGGGGAAATCGGGCTGGATTATTATTGGAAGGAAAACGAGCCGAAGGAAGTGCAGCTGCTGCGTTTGAAACAGCAGTGCGATCTGGCATATTCCCTGGACTTGCCGGTCGTGATCCATAACCGGGAAGCCCACGGCGATTGCCTGAACTTTTTCCAAAATGAAGTTCCCAAAGAACTGAAGGTGGTGTTCCATTGCTATTCCGGTTCCCTGGAAATGGCGAAGGAACTGTGGAAACGCGGTTACTATTTAGGCTTTGGCGGAACATCTACCTATAAAAATAACAAGAAGGTGCGGGAAGTGCTGGCAGCCTGTCCGGAAGAATTGTTTGTCCTGGAGACGGATTGTCCCTATCTGGCTCCGGAACCGTTCCGGGGACGGCGCAACGACCCAAGCCTGACAGAATATGTTGCCAAAAACGCGGCCCTGGTCCGGGGCACGAGTTTTGAGCATATTGCGGCGCAGACCACGAAGAATGCCCGCACGTTGTTTAACAAAATGAAATAAAAAAGCAAAAGAGGGATGAGACCATGGAGGATGGTGAAAAAAAGGTTTCCGTATCTGCATTAAAGGCGATTAAAGACAGACGCAGTATCCGCAAATTTAAATCAGAACCAATTTCCGAAATGGACCTGCACACAATTTTGGAGGCAGGGATAGCGGCTCCTTCTTCCAAAAACCGGCAGCCCTGGCACTTTACGGTGATACGGGGAGAGGCCAAAGAAGAGCTGACCCGTGTCATGGAACGGGGGCTGAATCTGGAAGTGAAAGCGCACGAGCCGTTTTTGCCGGACAGCATGAAATATATTAACGGCGCCTTTACCAGCGTAAATGTAATGCGGGAGGCTCCGGTGGTCGTGCTGGTCTCCAATGAACGGGGCAAAGGCATTGACTTTACAGATAATCTGTCCGTAGATGAGCGGGTGGCAGAAATCTGTAATGTGCAGTCTGTAGCGGCAGCCATTGAAAATATGCTGCTGGCTGCGCAGGAACTGGGAATCGGAAGCCTGTGGATCTGCGATGTCTTCTTTGCGTATCCGGAAATTTCCGCATGGCTGGAAAAGAAAAATCCGGGACACGGCATGATGGTGGCAGCCCTTGCTTTTGGTTACGGAGAGGAAGTCCCCAGGGCCCGGGCGCGGAAAACGCTGCACGACGTGGCAACGTTTATTAAATAACCCGTAGCTGCGCTATTTTTATTGCTCTTACAGCGTCAAAAATCGCTGCCACTCAGGGAAGTCTGCAGAGTGAAAGCGATTTCGTTTTTAAGAGGAAGGTATTTTCATGTTCAACCTGCTGTTTCCTTATGAGTATGTGGACAGTGTGTTTTCTATCGATTACAAAAAATTATTGCAAAAAGGCTACAAAGGAATCATTTTCGATATCGATATGACGCTGGTTCCCCACGGAGCCGATTCAACAGCAGAAATAGATGCGCTGTTTAAATCCATTCACGCTGCAGGACTGAAAACTCTTTTGTTAACCAATAACAGCGAAGAACGAGTGAAACGGTTTATCAGAAATATTGATACACTTTACCTTTGTGATGCACAAAAGCCAAATCCGGAATGTTATTTGAAAGCTGTTGAGATGATGGGCATTCGAAAAAGCGAAACACTTTTTATCGGAGACCAGATTTTTATCGACATTTACGGGGCCAATAAATGCGGCATAGCCAATATACTTGTAAAATATGTGACCGCTGAAGTAGAGACTAAAATAGGAATCCGGCGTAACCTGGAAAAAATCATTCTTGCGCTATACAGAATCACCGGGGTTTATCAGCACCGGCTGGGAGATATTCTGAAGACAGAGCGGTAAGGAAATGCCGGTCAGATGAGAGAATGTCCGGCAGGCATGCTGACGAATTAACCAGTGTTTTCTTTAAATTACAGTAAAAATACAGTACGATTTTGCCTTTTCTGGCTTGAAAAACGGAGGCTGTTAGAAAATGCTTTTCTGTGAGATCCACCCGATTTGTTATGAAATTTCTTTAAAAAAGGAAATCTGCAAACGGCATATCAAGGATTATTTAAGTGATATAAAATTTGCCAAAACAAAAAGCGACAAATGGCTGCCGAATGTTGTTACGGGCTACAGCTGCAATTTAATAAAAAGGGGCAAAGGCGTTGATTTACGGCTGCAGGAAAATAAGGCCGTGAACATCCGGTTAGCCTGCGATAAAATTGACGGTCTTCTGATTCGCCCGGGGGAGATGTTTTCCTTTTGGCACACGGTAGGAAAAACGACCAAGAAAAAAGGCTATAAAGACGGACGCGTCATCATCCACAACAAACTAATTCCCGGACTGGGCGGCGGCCTTTGCAATTTAGGAAATACGATTCATTACATGGTTTTACACAGTCCCTTACAGGTTACGGAGTTCCATCATCATTCCGATGCGCTAGCTCCGGAAGAAGGGAAAAGAGTGCCGTTCAGTACCGGAACTTCTATCAGCTACAATTACATCGATTACCGTTTTATAAACAATACCGATCAGATGATCCAGTTGCATGTCTGGTGCGATGATGAAAAACTGCACGCCGAGTTACGCAGCGAAACGGAATTCCCCTGGAGGTATGCCCTGGTTGAGGAAGATCATCATTTTCAAAAAGAAGAGGAAAAGTATTTCAGGGTTTCCAAAATTTTCAGAGAGACGATTGAACGGTCAACAGGTGATGTTATAAATAAAGAACTCATTTTAGATAACCATTCGGAAGTAATGTACGATTACGACCTGATTCCAAAAGACCTGATTGACAACAGATAATTTTCAAAATGATTTGACAGACAACAGAGAGCGATTTACCCCGACAGATTTAATTGACAACAGAGTATGACCCAGATCCCAAATGTTTGATGTATCATAAACAGTAAATCGGCAGTTGAAGAAAGACGAGGATGTAATTATGGGAAACGCGCCGGAATTGATTGTCATGCTTACTCATAATGATCTCACGGTTCATAATGCATATGATATTTTTGATCAATGCAGGAACTCCAGGGCAAAATTTTGGGGGTTCAAAGAAGAACCGCTGCCTTTGGAACAAATGAAAAAGCTGTTCCGCTATATGAAGAGCTGCGGGAAGACCACGTTTCTGGAGGTGGTTGCGTACAGTGAAAAGGAATGCATGGACGGTGCAAAAAAAGCGGTTGAATGTAACTGCGATTTTCTTCTGGGCACCACGTTTTCGGATTCCATAAATGAATTTTGCAGGCTGAATCATATTAAGTACATGCCCTTTGTGGGAAAAATTACCGGCCGCCCATCCGTTTTGGATGGCACTGTGGAAGACATGATACAGGAAGCAAAAACCTACATAGCAAAAGGAGTTTACGGAATTGATCTGTTAGGGTACAGATATACGGGCGACGCAACAGGCCTGAACCGGGAATTCGTTGCCAATGTCAATGCGCCGGTTTGTATTGCCGGCAGCGTCAACAGTTATGAAAGATTAACGGAGCTTAAATCCATTGCGCCCTGGGCCTTTACCATTGGCGGAGCTTTTTTTGAGAATCAGTTTGACGGCACGTTTCAAGAGCAGATTAATAAAGTGTGCGAATATGTAAATCGGTAAATTTTACCTCAAAAATGATAAATATGTTACTTTTTTCTTAGTTGCTTCTGATTGTATACACAGAACACAGAAAAACATTGACACTTTTTTTGATTATTAATATAATTTCAAGCAAATAGTTACAAATATTGAAATGAAGTCCTTTATGAATGTGCATAAGGGTACGAGACAAAAACTTGTTGTAACTATAGAAGGGCGAGGGGGGAAAATTATGAAATTCATGAAAAAAATGTCTGGCGTTTTAGTAGCAGCGGTTCTGTTGGCAGCGATGACTGCAGGCTGCGGCGGTGGCGGCGGCGCCAAGAAACCGGCGGATAACAAAGCGGCGGCTGCGGAAGCGTTGATCGGCGCCAACTATGAATTGACCGGTAATGTGGCCAGCTATGGGCAGGCAGCTCTGGCCGGCGGCAAAATGGCGGTTGACGAGATCAACAAAGCCGGCGGCATCAATGGCAAAAAACTGCGTATCGTAGAAGCAGACAATAAATCGGAACCTTCCGAGTCCGGTAATGCTGCAACTAAACTGATTTCCCAGAATAAACTGATCGGCATCGTCGGCCCGGCTACCAGCGGCTGCACCATGGCTGCGGAACCGATTGTTACCGCCAGCAAACTGCCGGTAGTAGCTCCGACCGCTACGGCGGAAAGCATCACCGTAGGCAAAGACGGAAAGACCCGTCAGTTTGTATTCCGCGCCTGCTTTATCGATCCGTTCCAGGGTAAGGTAATGGCAGCCTTTGCCAACCAGAAACTGAAAGTGAAGACCGTTGCGATTTACCGCGACAACTCCAGCGATTACTCCAAGGGTTTGGCCGAAGCGTTTAAGAAGAACTTTGAAGCAGCCGGCGGCAAGATCGTTGCCGAAGAAGCTTACCTGGCCAAAGACATGGACTTCAAAGCCGGTCTGACCAAACTGAAAGCAACCAATCCGGAAGCGATTTATGTACCCGGTTACTATGAAGAAGTCGGCAAGATCGTAAAACAGGCCCGTGAAATCGGTCTGGAAGTTCCCATGATGGGCGGCGACGGCTGGGACAGCCCGAAGCTGATCGAAATCGCAGGCAAAGCTGCGCTGAACAAGACCTATTACAGCAGTGCGTACAGTGCGGATGATACCGATCCTTCCACCCAGAAGTTCATCAAAGCGTTCAAAGAAAAATATCAGAAGGATCCGGACTTCTTCTCCATGATGGGTTACAACACCGTTGTGATCCTGGCTGACGCTTACAAGCGTGCCGGCAGTGAAGACGGAACCAAGATCGCCGAAGCCATGGCCAAGACGAAAGAACTGCCGGTTGCCGGCGGCAAGCTGACCTATGATGACAAGCACAACCCGATTGTTCCTGCGCTGATCATCGAAGTAAAAGACGGCAAACCTACTTTTGTTGACAAGATTTCTTTCTGATCATTAAAAATCACAAAAAGTTCCTGCGGCTTTTGCTGCGGGAACTTTTTTCGATTGTGTATCGTTTGATAAAACAGTGGACTGCGGCAGATTGTTGCGGTCCTTTACTATTTGCGGTATTGATTATTTTTGTGTTGCGTGCTATTCTAAAAATATATTATAAACAGAAAACAGGTGAACTGTATGGATCAACAAATAGATAAGAAAGAACGTGACATTTGGGAGTATATTATACCGGGAGGCCTGCTTTTTCTTTCCTATGTGCTGTTGTACTATCTGCCTCAGGCTGAGTCGTGGAAGTTCTGGGTCGTGTTTGTCATATCTGTATTCGTGTTTTGTGTAGGCTATTTCAGACTGCTGGAATCGTTACCGAAAGCTACGTCACAGACCGGATCGGCCATCAAAACCCTGATGCCGATGATCCTTGGTATGGGGATGTTCATTTTTGGTTTACACTATGTTTATATTGATAATGGCAGTATAAAAAGTCTGGCGGCAGTCACGTTGCTGCTGATAGAAAGTATGGTCATGTGCGGTGCGGTCAGCAGCAGTGATACGGGAACCGGTCAGCTTCCCAGAGCTCTTTTTTGGGTGCTTATCGTGGGCATGGCCGTTGCCGGTGTATGGTTTTTTGTTCAGGAAATTACCGCTGAAACCCAGGACGGCTATGGGCGTGTAGAGGTGGCAACGATGCTTTGGATTGCTGCCGGCGCCTGGTGGTATAGTATGCCGGTTGACCTGGACAGTACAACTAACATACGGAGAAAGAAAAATAAAAAATAGTAGTGGAAATTAATTCCTTCCGCAATATATGGTAGCGCAAACCGATATCCTGCAGTCGGTTTGCGCTTGTTGTAATTTTGTGATAAAATTATTCCACTGTCGGAGGAATATAATATGAAGAAAAAAACAAATGAAAAAATTGTTCCCAATTTGCTGAAAGGTCTCACAGGGATTCTTTTCGCTGTAAGCACTTTTATACTGCCGGGTCTGTTGTATGCCGAAGAGCCCGGGCATGTTATGCCCCAGGAGCAGGTCTTTTTGGATCCCAGCCAGGTAGAAGCGGCAAAGAAACAATTAGAAGATGACGCAGCCGGTAAATCCGGCCCGCGGACGAAAAACGTGGAGGTCGTGTCCGGAGACAGGGTTATTGCGGATGTAAAGGTTGTTGAGCAGGATAACAAGACGAAGGCGCCGGCAACAGACACTGTTTCGGAAACGAAAAAAGCAGAAGAAATTAACAAGGCGACGGCCCTCCCTGCAAAAGTTGAGACAGAAAAACCTGTACCGGCCGTGAAACAAGAAGGTAAAGATACAAAAACGGAAACCGTGCAGCCTCAGAAACCGGTTCAGGAAAAAACAGAAATATCGAAAACTGCAGAGACAAAAGTCACGCAGCCTGATACCAAACCAGGTGTGACTGCTGCAGAAAACAAAAATGAGACTGCAACTTCCCAGGCACAGCCCGTTTTGCAGCATAAACCTGTACGCCTGAGCCGTTTTGGCGTAGCCAAGGAGTTTACGACGCATAACACAACGGTGGGTGCAGTGTTACAGGAAATGGCAGTCAATCTGGATGGCCGTACGGTGTATCCTCCGTTGGAAACAAAAATCACGGACGGCCTGGTCATCCATGTGTTGGCACGGAAATCCTTCCTTTCAAAGGAAGAGGTGGAAGTACCCTTCGGGACAAAGGTTATTGAAGATCCTGAGCTGGAATTTGGCACGAAAAAAGTGGAAAAAGAAGGCGTGAAGGGAAAAGATCTGGTTATTTACGAAAATATTACCCGCCCCGGCCGCGAGCAGAAGATCGAGCTGGACCGTCGGCGTATTGCTGAACCTGTAAATGAAATTGTACGGAAGGGTGTGGCGCAGTCTGTCCTGACTCCTAACGGATATGTGAAATATAAAAAAGTAATTTACGGCGAAGCAACGGCTTACACCTGGGGCGGCGGTGCTTCCGGGACGACTTCCATTGGACTGTGGCCCAAACGGGGTATCGTAGCGGTAGATCCACGTCAGATTCCTTATTACACCAAGCTATATATTCCCGGCTACGGAATGGCCATCGCGGGAGATACGGGCGGTGCAATAGTCGGAACCCGCATCGACCTGTTCATGGATTCCCTGTATGAATGTTATCAGTGGGGGCGCCGTGACGTGGAGATTTATATTCTGGAATAAATCACTGTTTTACTTTTTTAAAATTATGCAGTCAGGAAAAGAATTCGCAAAACCGTACACCATGTTTTGCTCGTGTCTTTTCCTGACTTAAGGAAACGCTGATTAATTCGTCTGCACGCTGACCGGTGCTTTTTGTGACTGACTGCGTCAATGTCCCTCAACGCAGCTACGGCTGCGCCTTCGGGCCATTTCCTTGTCAGTCGCAAAAAGCCCTCGGTCATCGCACAAACTCATTTAATCAGCTGCTAAAAGAAGTCATCATAGTTGAAGGAAAAATGGATACGGTGGCGGTGAAGCGGGCGCTGGAGTGCGATACCATTGAAACCGGTGGCTTCGCCCTTAACTCCCATACATTAAAGAAGATTGAAGCAGCGTACAAAAAGCGGGGCATCATTATCCTGACAGACCCGGACGGGTCCGGGGAACGGATCCGTAAGTATCTGACAGCGCGGTTTCCCGATGCAGGGCAGGCCTTTGTGCCCAAAAAAGACGCGCGGGTGCCCGATGATGTGGGCATCGAGCAGGCGAAACCGGAAGCCATTCTGCTGGCGCTGAGCAAAGTGCACCATCATGAATATAATCCGGAACCGGTATTCAGCGTGGCAGACTTGCGTGACAACGGACTGTCCGGCAGTGCGGATGCAAGTCACAAACGGGATCTGCTGGGTGCGGAACTGGGCATCGGGTACGGTACGGCCAAAGCATTTTTGCGCCGGTTGAATACGTATGGGATTACAAGAGAAGAGTTTGTAGCTGCTTTGAAAAAAGTGGAAGAAGAATGAGGCACACATGGAAGACATTCAACCTATTATCGCCCGGCGGGAAGTAACAACGCGCATCCTGCAGGCATTTCATTTAAAAGCGGATAAGAATCTGGGGCAGAACTTTCTTGTAGAAGAGTCTGTGGTGAACCGCATTGCCAAGGCAACGGAGCTGGCTCCGGAGGATACGGTGCTGGAAATCGGTCCCGGTATCGGCACCCTGACCCAGGCTCTGGCCATGACAGGTGCGTCAGTGGTGTCTGTGGAACTGGACAAACGGCTGATTCCGGTGCTGCAGGAAACGGTGGGCGTTTATAAAAATGTCCGCATCGTGCAGGGGGATATTTTAAAAGTAGATATTTTAAAAGTTGTTGAGGAAACACGGGCCCTTTGTGAAAATGCAAAGCGCAGTGACCGCATCGTTGCAACTGAAAATGCTGCGCAGGAATTTGCAGATGACGCAGCATTGACAACTGCGGGCAGTGCAGCGTGTTCTGTAAACAATAATAACAGTACAGCACCGTTCAAAGTCTGCGCTAATCTTCCTTATTACATTACGACGCCCATCATCATGTATCTTTTGGAGCAGAAACTTCCGCTGGAACGGCTGGTGGTGATGGTGCAGAAGGAAGTGGCGGAGCGGATGATAGCCAAACCCGGGGGCCGGGACTACGGCGCTATCTCCGTAGCTATGCAGTATTATACGGAGCCGAAGATTGCTTTCGTTGTGAAAGCGGGTTCTTTTTTGCCGGCGCCCAAAGTGGACAGCGCGGTGTTGGTCTGCAAACGCAGAACCATTCCGCCGGTGGATGTGCCTGATGAAAAAATTTTCTTTAAAGTGGTGGCGGCAGCCTTCTCCGTACGCCGCAAAATGCTGACCAACAGTTTAAAAAATATGGGCGGCCTCACCGGTGAACAGGTAAAAGCCTGGCTGGACCGGGCCGGTATTGACGGAACACGCAGAGCGGAGACATTAAGTCTGGAAGAATTTGCTGCATTGGCAAGAACATGGGAAAAGAATTAAGGAGATGCTGATTAATCAGCGTTTCCTTAATCAGCGTCTCCTTAAATAGATTTGTGAATAGTTCAGGAATAAAAAAGGTTTTTCAAATATAAAAACGAAAGCTTGTGTTGCATTAACAACAGCATAAGGATAACAGAACGAAAATTTCAGAAATGGTAGAGGGGAATAGACGATGGCAGCCAAAAAACCGATTATCGCATTAATGTATGATTTTGATAAGACCTTATGCACCACGGATATGCAGGCTTACACCTTCATTCCGAACCTGGGCATGTCTGCTGATGCCTTTTGGAAAAAAGCGTCTGACCTGGCAGAAAATAAAAAGATGGACCGCATCCTGGCCTATATGTATCTGATGCTGGATGAAGCCCATATTCACAGGCAGCCCATCCGCCGCAGCGACTTTGTGGCGCTGGGCAAAGACTTGAAGCTGTACGATGGTGTGGAAGGATGGTTCGGTCGCATCAACCAGTTCGGTAAGGAGCAGGGTGTAGTTATTAAACACTACATTATTTCCTCCGGTCTGCGGGAAATCATTGAAGGTTCTTCTATTTTCAAAGAGTTTGACGATGTGTTTGCCGGCGAGTTCCTCTACGATGAAAACGGCGTGGCCTGCTGGCCGAAAAACGTGGTGAACTACACTACCAAGACGCAGTTTTTGTTCCGCATCAACAAGGGAGTGCTGAACCTTTCCAACGATGACGACCTGAACCGGTTCAAACCGGAGGAAGACCGGCCCGTTCCTTTCCGAAACATGATTTACATTGGCGACGGGCTGACAGACGTGCCCTGCATGAAGCTGGTAAAGGTGAACGGCGGCTACTCTATCGCGGTGTATCAGGCAGGCAAGCGTAATAAAGTGAAAGATCTGATCAAAGATCAGCGGGTGAACTTTATTGAGCCGACGGATTACAGCGAGAATTCTCAACTGGATATCATTGTAAAAGACATTATCCGCAATATGGCCAGCGTGGAACAGGGGTAAATAAATAATAATCACTAACCATATTAATTCAAAAGAGCGTCAAGATGAATTTTGGAGGAAAAAGTGGCGGAAATAACCTGTCCGAAATGTCATGCGACATTTACAATCAGCGAAGAAGAATATAAATCAATCCGTATGCAGCTGCGTGACCAGGAATTTGTGACTGCATTGCATGAACGGGAGCAGGCTTTTGAGCAAAGCAAACTGGACGCGGTGAAGATTGCCGAAGCGGCGGTGGCGAAAGATTTACAGCAGATAATTTCGGAGAAAACTGCAGAAATTTCTTCGTTGAAGGCACAGCTTGTTACAAAAACAACAGAAAATGAACTGGCAGTTAAAACTGCAGTGGCTGAGAAAGAAAAGCAAATTGCGGGACTGGCAGCACAGATTAAGGCTGCGGAAGAAGCAAAAAGCGCTGCCGTGCATGAAGTTGTTGCGCAGAAAGAAACGGAAATTGCAACACTGAAAGCACAGATTCAAACCAATAAAACCGAGCAGGATCTTGCAGTACAGAAAGCAGTTGCTGAAAAAGCCGATGAGCTCAATCAAAAAGTGATTGAAATCGAGCAGTTAAAAGGCCAGCTTGACAGCAAAGCAAAAGAAGCAGAACTGGCGCAGAACAATCTGAAAGCAAGCTATGAGCAGCAACTCAAATTCAAAGATGAGGAGATTGAGCGCTACAAAGATTTCAAGGCAAAGCAGTCCACCAAAATGATTGGCGAGAGCCTGGAAGTGTTCTGCAAAAATGAATTTGACAAAATGCGCCCCGTAGGATTCCAGAACGCAACTTTTGAGAAGGACAACAAAATTAGCGAATCGGGGAGCAAAGGAGATTTCATTTTCCGGGAAACCGAAGAGGGCGTGGAATTTATTTCCATTATGTTTGAAATGAAGAACGAGATGGATACCACGGCCACCAAACACAAAAATGAAGACTTCTTCAAAGAACTGGACAAGGACCGCCGGGAAAAGAAATGCGAATATGCCGTTCTGGTGACGCTGCTGGAGCCGGAAAACGATCTGTATAACAACGGCATCGTGGACGTATCTTACAAATATGAAAAGATGTATGTGGTGCGGCCCCAGTTCTTCATCCCCATCATCACGCTGTTGCGGAATGCGGCGCGGAATTCGCTGAAGTACCGCAAAGAACTGGCAGTCGTTCAGAATCAGAATATCGATATTACTAATTTTGAAGAAAAGCTTAACGGGTTTAAAGAAAAATTTGACCGCGACTGCAGGCTGGCGGATAAAAATTTTGAAGATGCCATCAATGACATTGATAAAACCATTAAAAATCTGGAAAAGATCAAAAAAGAACTGCAGCTGACCGTCAGCCATCTGAAGCTTGCCGACAATAAGCTGCAGGATATCACCATCAAGAAACTGGTACGTGGCAATCCTACCATGGCCGCCAAGTTTGCGGAACTGAAAACAGAAACGCCGGATGGGGAATAATCGTTTATAACGGAAAGAAGAATTCATGAAATCATAAAGCTGTCGATAATCGTTCGGCAGCTTTTTATTATTTCAGCAGGCAAAGCGTGGTGTTTATCCGGCAGTGCATAAATCCGTTTCGCAACAATCAGGCAAAAAATCGTAAAAACTATACAAAAAATGAATGCAAAACACAAAAAACGTACAATAAATGAAAAATAGTCTTTGCTAATATTGTGATAGCAGTTATAATAGATACAAAGGATTAAGAGGCGCAAATTTTACATTGGCGCTCCGTGCATTTCCTTTCCGGTAAAAAGAATTAAAAGGGGGATAGTTATCATGTTGAAGACAAACTTTCAAAAGGGTATGTTCACCATACTGGTGGGTATCGTACTCTGGTTCCTGCCGGTACCGGCAGGCCTGAAGCCGGAAGCCTGGCATATGTTCGCAATCTTTGTTGCGACCATTATCGGCTTTATCCTGCATCCCATTCCAATCGGCGGCGTAGCGCTGATTGCAGTAGGCCTCACCGGGTTCCTGAAAGTACTGAAACCGGCGGAAGCGCTGTCCGGCTTCGGTAATGCAACGATCTGGCTGATCGTTGGCGCGTATATGTTTGCCAAAGGCTTCATCAAAACCGGCCTGGGCCGTCGTATTGCTTATGTCATCATGTCACAGATTGCCACAAGCTCTTTGAAACTTGGCTATTCTCTGGCTATCACCGACTTTATCGTTTCGCCGGCGACCCCGTCCAACACGGCCCGCGGCGGCGGCATTCTGTATCCTATCGTACGGTCCCTCTGCACTGCATTCCAGTCGGAACCGGATGACGGCACCCGCAAGAGAATCGGTAACTACCTGATGCTCTCCACTTTTGAATGCGACTGCATCACCTCGTCCCTGTTCCTGACCTCCGTGGCGCCGAACCTGCTGGTAGCAAAGCTGGCCAAAGACGTAACCGGGCTGGATATCACCTGGGGTACTTACGCGCTGGCCACCATTCTCCCCGGCATCATCGCATTGATCATTACTCCGTATCTGGTTTATAAATTAGCTACTCCGGAACTGACCCAGACACCGGAAGCTCCGCAGCTGGCCAAAGACGAACTGCAGAAGATGGGTCCCATGAGCAGCGCGGAAACCACCGTGTTGATTGCGTTCCTGGCAGCACTCGCCATGTGGGCTACCACTTCTTTCACCGGTCTGAACGCTACCATGATCGCTCTGGTCTGCATCGGCTTCATGCTGGTGCGCGGCGCGTTGGAATGGAATGATATCATCACTGAAAAAGGCGCGTGGGATACGCTGGTATGGATGGGCGGTCTGATGAGTCTGGCCACCGGCCTGGCAAAACTGGGCTTCGTAAAATGGATTGCAACGGGTATCTCCGGAAGCCTGAAGGGGATTGACCCCATGACCACCCTGCTCATTCTGTGTCTCATCAATATGTATGTGCATTACGCATTCGCGTCCCTGTCCGCACACGTCAGCGCAGTATATGCTGCGTTCCTGGCTGTGGCCGTGGCTGCAGGCGCTCCCCCGATGCTTTCCGCTATCGCCCTGGGCGTTGAAACCGGTATCATGGGCTGCTTAACCCATTACGCAACCGGCCCGGCTCCCATTTACTTCGGCTCCGGTTATATTACCCAGCCGGAATGGTGGAAAGTTGGTTTCGTCTGCTCTATCCTGTTCCTGATCTGCTTCCTGGGCATTGGCCCGATGTGGTGGAAGATGGTCGGCCTCTGGTAAGAAGTTTGTAAAAGAAAGTTTGAAACAAAGTGATTAGGAACAAAATCTGTGAAAGATTTGCACTGCCTGCGGTGCAAAACAGCAGAAAAAAATTCCTGCACATAATACAAGTAACACAACAGCTGCGGATTGTTCCGCAGCTGTTTTTTTCTCATTATTATGCAACGACCTCTTTCCGCACCTCAAAATCCGTCACAAAAAATTCACAAATTACAGGTTGTAATTTAAGTGGTGATGTGATATCATTCACTCAAGATAAATAACAACGTGTTATTTACAAAACTTTTATTACTACAGTACCGGTTACGCAAGTAAAGGATTTGTGACCGTTTAAAAGGTGTTACGTACAGATTGAAATCAGGGTAAGGAGGTAAAAAATCATGAGAAAGATTATATGCTTGGTATTAACCGTTATTTGTTTGTTGGTCCTTGCGGGTTGTGGCGGCGGAACGAAAAATGCAGAGGCGCCTGTACAGAAGCAGGCGGCGGAAAAAGTGCTGCGCGTGGGCATCGACGCAGACTATCCGCCCTTTGGGTATTATCAGGAAGTGAACAAAACATTTCTCGGCTTTGACGTGGAGCTCATTCAGGGTGTGGCAAGAAAAATGGGTTACACCAGGGTGGAATTTGTAGATTTGGAATTCAACAACCTGTTGCCCTCCCTGCAGGACGGGCAGGTGGATGCGGTGATTTCCTGCATGACGATTACGGATGAGCGCAGGAAGATGGTTGATTTCACAGAACCCTACCTGATCAGTTCTAACGTTGTGATTGGCTCCGTTGATACGAAAACCACCAGTCTGGACGCTATGAAAGATAAACGCATTGCAGCGGAAGTTGGCAGCGTCCACGCGAACCAGGCCAAACAATACTCCCGGAATGTGATTACATGCAGTAGCGCGGAAGAAGCGTTAAAGCTGGTCATGGATAAAAAAGCAGACTTTGCCATCGTGGATAATCACACCGCCGGTTTCTTTATCACCAATTTTTACAACGGCAAGCTGACCGTGATGGCAGAATTGCCGGGCGACAAAGATAAGGGAATCGGTATTGCCGTCGCCAAAGGCAATAAGGAACTGGCGGACCGGCTGAACGAAGGCCTGCGGGAATACATGCAGACGGCCTCCTATCTCCAGATGAAGAAAACCTACTTCGGCAAACCGAATGCATGAGGACAGAATCGGAACGTTGTATAACCAATGCAGCAAAAAATCAGATATGATATAATAATATAAAAAGAATTGAAGGAAGGCAGCGGAATGAACTTTATCAGGGCGCGGGGAGAAGAACAGAAAAAAATCAGGATACAGCAGATTGTAGACGCTGCGGCTTCGCTTTACGCGGAAGTGGGCTATGATAAAGTGACCTTCTCGCAAATCGGCAGGAAGTTAAGTTTTTCCCGCCTGAACTTGTACAATTACTTTCGCTGCAAGGAAGATATCTTCCTTACCCTTCTGTTGCAGGATATACGGTGTATGGTAGAAGATGCGGAACATACTTTTTCCGGGAAGGTGACAGACCGTGACGCATTCTGCCTTGCCTGGGCGGAGCTGAATCTGCGCCACCAGCGGATGCTGTCCCTGTTCAGCATTACGAACACGGTTATACTGAAAGATGCTTCCACCGAAATGCACCGGCGTTTCCGCATGGAGATGCGGCAGGCCACTAACAAACTGAAAGCGCTGGTACAGGAACTGTTTCCGGAGTTTTCCCCAGAACAAGCTTCTCTTTTTGTGGAATGTGAGAGCAGTTATGCGCTGACACTGTATCCTGCGAGCCTTGAATACAAAAACAGGATGCATATAGAAATTTTCCGTGACGCAGACTGGGGAACCCGGGATTTTGTTTCCCAGCATGTTACGTTTCTGAAGGTTTTGCTGAACGGACTGGAAAAATAGAGTAGAACAATTATATAGAGTTACAACTGATGACAGGATTATTCTTCTGCTACTACAGATTCGTTACTTTTACAGCCGCTTTTCCGTTGCTGTACGACGGGAAAGCGGCTATAATATTCGTGGAAGTTGGCGAATTCATTTTTAGTCAAGGGGAAGTCACATGCGAAAAAAACAGAGCGTAACATTATACAACATACTTTTCCCAATCTGGATGCTGGTATGGATTCCTTCGCCCCTTTGGCTGTTGCTGATCCCGTTGAACTTTATCATTGATTATCTTGTTCTGTATAAAAGTTTGCCGGCTGATGTGGAGCGGAGCAAAAACTCTCCGGGCAGTGTCCCGCGGAAAGCGTTTTGCAATACATATGCTTGGAAAATCTGCGCCGCAGGCTTTGCCGCAGATTTTATCGGCAGCCTGTTTTTGTTCGCCGCGTTTATGATTACAAGCTCCCATAAACCGGATTCGCTGCAGGCGATCAGTCACGGCCTTGGCCTCAACCCCTTTGAAAATGCGGCGGCGTTTTTGATTGTGGTTGTCGCGATCCTGCTGGCAGCGTATTGCATTTACCGGTTTGATCGTTACATCCTGAAACGTGCCGGTCTGCCGGAAGGACAGAGCAAAACCTCTGCGTTGTGGCTGGCTGTGGTGACGGCACCGTATTTATTCCTGCTTCCGTCGGAGATTTTGTACCGGGGTTGGTGAACAGAAAAATAAAACATCTGCCCTGTTTCGGGCAGATGCTGCGGAAGTGTTGCGAGTCTATTTTTTTTGGCTTATTCTTCTGCCACAACGGCGTCCGTTTCCTTTGCTGCCGCTGAAAGAGGGAAGAAAAAATATCAAAAGTCTCTCGAATTCGAGGAGCTTAAAAGAAATGATCTATAATTGCAAAAAATTAAATTTCGTAAATTTTAAAGAAAAACAAAGAAATATTGAGTATTATAAAGAATTGCAGTGAATTCAAGCATCTGTGCCTTGTAAATAGATTTGAATAATTTCAATATATCGTTTATAATAAATATAGAAAGTTAACTCGTGAAGGATAAGGCTGGGTTCCCGAATGGGAGTAGGCGGAAACGCTTAGAATTCCTTTGCCCCTGGGGTTAACTTTTATTTTTTGCTATAGATGCTTTTAAATCTTGGATAATGGTTCCAGGATTCTTTTTTATTTCTTCAAAAACGAATCGTAAAAACGCTTCATTGTAATTGTAATACAGGACCGAAGCTGCATAATATTTGTAACAATAATTCGGATTGGATTTTATGTTGTAGAACTTTAAAAACAAATCAAGATGATAATTATTAAAAACGTTTTTCGGTCCAGTAGGATTTTTAGGATTAACGAATGGGATATTTTCTTTTTTTATCCAACGGTTGATTGTATCTAAGCATTTTGAATAAGTATATGGAAATGCTGCATGCATGTCTTTTGTTTCTTTTAAGATATAAGCGGCTTTTTCGGCTTCTTTTGTAAGTACGACTTTTGTTGAGGCTTCAGATTCCTTTTTTGTTAAATACCAATCGTGCCGGATTCTTATAGCATAATTAGGGTTAGGAGTATCGCCGATAGATGAAGAAATATCTTCAAATGCTGCAATTAACTTATCCGCAATTTCTTTTGGGTATTTTGCTTTAATTTCGGTTTCACTGATGGCAGACAATTTTACAGAAAGAGTTAAGAAGTTTGACCCCAATTTTTCGGTTATATCTATATTAAAATGTTCCATCAACCAATTAATATAATTTAATACGCAAGCTTGAAATAAAGGAACATATATTGTTTCGTATTCTTCGGTAATAAAGTGAGTGCTGGTGTTTCTTAATTTTATTATTCTGTTTAAGTTTATTCTTCTGGGGTCTTTGTCATTTGTTAAAGTTTGTTCCAGACAGTTTTCTAAAGTAATTGTTCGGTCAGGATTATTTTTATAATAAATACTTTGGTTGCCTTTTGTTTTGATTAAATAAGCTTTTAAAAGCAATTCCCAGGCATTACATATAAAAAAACTAAATCCTTCGATTCTATATTTGATGGTCGGCTTATTATACAATTCAATTCCCGAAATAAAAGCTTCCTGGCTTTTTTCTAAAAGTTTTTCAACAATATCCATAATCAATCCTTTCTGCCGTTCTTCTGAACAAGGCTTCTATATTAGTTTGATACGAAATAGTTCTACCTAATTATCGATAGAATCAGTTAGCATTATATCCCCATTTTTTTGTACATAGTGTTTCTTTCCACCATGTTTCTCTATGCCGGATATAATTGTCATCCATTCTTGCATTGTAATTTTCAAGGATGGAATACTGAAAGTTCTCTTTAACGTAATCAAATCCTTTCTCAGCAACAACTTTTTTTAATTCCTCATTACCGCCGTGACCATTGTTTACATAGTCAGTCCATCTCTGCAAAAGCATCTTTTCCTGCGCAGTAGCAGAACCAACATAAAGCTTCCCTGTGGCTTTATCAGTTATTAAATATACCGCTTTTTGGTTTTGCAACGCTGCAATCCACGTAAACCGTTGCCGTCTTATTATAGTTTCCAACTGATTGTATGATAGTCTTACATTCTCATAACCGGGAAAATCATCGCCATCATATACGACTGGTAAAATCTCAATAACTTCCATTTCATTCATGATGGTTTCAAACTTATTACCCATACCGCGATTGCTGTTATGATAATTTATAACGACCCGACCAAATAATTGCGAATAATCGTCTATTTCATCAGCTTCATAGCCAACACCTTCGTTAACAATATCCAGCTTTTTCGTAATACGCTTTATTGTCGTCAGCAACCATCTGTCGTAAGACAGTTTCAGCAAGCAGATTGCAATTTGCCCTACATCAAAATATCTGCGTTCTTTGTGCCAAAGAAACCATGTTGTATTGACAAGATTAGGATTGCTTTTGTATTCATCTAAAGGGTCTGTGACACCATTTGAAATATTAAGTTTAACCCGGACATTCCATAATTCTTCAGAAGGAATTCTCAACAAATCGTTTAAAAGTATTTTTTTCATTTTTTCCTCCGCACTATACCTTCTTTTTCGCAGTCAGCATGTATTAACTCTAATTATTATCGTCTTTTACAATATGTAGGAGCCCACTTCATTTATAAAAAAACATGCTTCTTCGTTTCTTCCAGATTGCTGGGAATGATTCTCCCTTCTTTCCATAATTTGTAATGTTCTCTCATGCAATTCCCGCAAGGACGGTAGCCTGCGGCACTTGCAGTTGCTTCGTCTTTGAAAAACACACGGTAATCTGTGTAGGCATTTCCATATTGTTTTATGGTTCTGATTGCCATTGGACAATCCAACCGTCCATACACTTTGCCTTTCCCGTTGCCGCCTATAGTTCCTTTTTCCGTAGAAAGATATTCCTGCCCATATTCGTCAAGCAGTTTGTACATTTTTGTTTCCATGATTACGCCACCTTTTCTTGATTTATTTTTTGTATTCTGTTTTCTCCATAATATCTCCTGCTAAATAATTATCTCCCGGCTTCCACTAAAATTTTACCACATTTTGCTGTCCAAAAGACTCTCCTTACAGAACAAATTCAAATTATTAAGCATAGAAAAATCGGCATCCTTTTGGATGCCGACTCCTTTTAAAGGCTATTTTGTTACAGCCCCTTTCTCTGTCATTTTTAAAATTTTTATCAACTGTTTTCCCATCCTAGTAATCAACGGAACAACCAGCGCATTTCCCATGCAGAAATATCTAAACTTTTCCGGCATCCCGGTATCGGTCCAGCCATCGGGGAAACCGTTCAGGCGCTCACATTCGACAGGGGTCAGGAAACGTAATTTTTTTGTTTTGGGATCCTCTACAATATGAGTTGACCGATTTGCGCCGGATTCGCTTGTGAGCATGGTGCGAGAGGGACGGTCTGGCGGATCAGGAAAGGCAATAGGACCTTCTGAGAAAACGTAACTGTGCCCATTGGCAGCAGTACGTTCTATCTTTTTTGCACCTTTCATGTACTTCCACTTTTCCAGATTCTCTCCGAGAAAATACTTTTCGTCAACTCCATCGGTTTCAAGAATGTCCCCGAGGGTAGTCTGTTTGTGCTTATATGGTTTTGTGGTTGCGGTGCAAATTTTTCCGTTAAGCATGAGGCCTGTATTCCCAAAGTTTGCCTGAAAATGATTTGAAAAATCAACAAGGTCAATATATTTTTCGCTCGTTACTTTTTCTTTTAAGCTATATTCGCGAATAAAATCTTCGCCTTTTGTAACTTTGAACTGATCTGCAAAAAAACCTGTTTTATATAATACTTCGCTAGGATTTTCATTTATTTTTTTTGCAATGTGTGAATACCATTTGGTTGTTTTCCTTGCGGCAAAAATGAAAGTTCGTCTCCGGCGTTGCGGATAACCGTATTCAGCAGCGTTGATTACACGCCATTCGGCATAATAACCTAAATCATATAAACATCTTAAAATTACACCAAAATCGCGTCCACGCTGTTTGGAGGGAGATTTTAAAAGGCGGTCGACATTTTCCAGTAAAACATAGCTGGGTTTGCGTAGTTTGATAATATCATTGATGTACCACCAAAGTACGCCTTTTTTTCCTTCGATGCCTTTTGCATCACCAGAATGTGCTACAGAATAGTCTTGGCAGGGAAAGCCGCCGACCAATAAATCGACTTTAGGACAATTGGTTTTTGCAACAGCAATATCTTCGTTGCTGTTGTTTAATGAAGGACCAAAGTGTATGTCATAGCATTCAAATGCATGTTGTATTTTTTTCCCGGGTTCCCACTGATTGGCCCAGATAGTTCTATATTTTAATGAAGCTTTCTCCAGACCAATACGGAAACCGCCAACTCCAGCAAATAGCTCTGCTACTGTAATTTCCTTCATGTTTCTTTTTCCTTCAGCTTGTAGTATACTAAGAATGTAGAAATGATGAATGCTATTAAATCATTTTACCACAAAAAAGGATATTGATCAAGATGAAAAATACAGATGAGCATAAAAAAATAGAATATAAAACACAAGAAGAAATCCTGATTCGTGGCAATGAAGCTATTGGTAAAACCGTGCGCCAAATTGATAAGTATGGTCGTGTCGATTCTGATGGCATTAAAGGTGGCATTGGTCATGTAATTGAAGAAAGCCTGTATGGTTATAAGATTAATTCAGATGCTGAACCAGATTTTCCGGAAGCAGGGGTTGAATTAAAAGTTACAGGCGTTATAAAAGATAAAAACGGATATAAAGCCAAGGAACGGTTGGTGTTAAATATCATCAATTATATGAAAGAAGCTTATACTACTTTTGATACCAGTTCGTTTTGGCACAAGAACGAAACATTGATGTTGCTCTTTTATGAGTATAAACGCGACCATCACCCTGGCGATTTTATGTTTTTAAAAGCAATATTATTCAAATATCCTGCCGAAGATTTGGTGATAATAAAAGATGACTGGCAGAAAATTGTTGAGAAAATTCGCGCAGGAAGAGCACATGAACTTTCAGAAGGTGATACTTTTTATCTAGGCGCCTGTACTAAAGGTGCTACTGCTGCAACCAGTTTGAGACAGCAACCATTCTCAAATATTCCGGCGAAGCAAAGAGCATATTGCCTGAAAAACAAATACATGACATATTTGGTCAGGAAATTTGTTTTCGGTGAAGCGCAGGACGAACATATCATTAAAAGTGTTTCGGAACTGGCCGGAAAAAGTTTCGAATCGTATGTAACATCTAAGCTGGAAGCTTATAAAGGCAAGTCTGTAGAAGAATTGAAGCAGATTTTTGATATGAAGTCCGACGCAAAAAACCTGGGGGCATTGGTTGCTTATAAAATTCTAGGGATTAAAGGAAACAAGGCTGCAGAATTAGAAAACGCCGGTGTTGCAGTGAAAACGATTCGAATTCAGTATAATGGAAGAATCAAAGAAAGCATGTCATTTGCACCGTTCAAGTTTCGTGAAGTAGCATCGGAAACTTGGGAAGATGCTGAATTTGCAAATACGCTTCGTGATACAAAGTTCCTGTTTATTGTGTATCGTTTTGATAAGGAAGGCGTTTTGCGTCTGATGGGTGGACAGTTTTGGAACATGCCATACAACGATATAGAGGAACATGTTAAAGATGTTTGGGGGCGTACAAAAGATATTTTAAACGCGGGCTGCCTGACTGTAACTATTCGTAATAACCGTATGATGAACAACTTACCTGCTCAGGCGGATAATCCGGTTTCACATGTCAGGCCGCATGGCGCGACACGGTTAGGCACGACGAATCTGTTGCCAGAAGGAACAAAAGTTAACATTGCTTCGACGGATGGATCCTTTGTATGGCCATATGAAGATAGATTTCCTACGCAATGTTTCTGGCTTAATAATACTTATATTCTTTCCCAGTTGAATGATGAATTCAAAAAAAGTATTTGAGTTTGTGTGTTTTTGTAAGTGCTTGAATATTAAATTTTAATCAGAGTATATTAAATAATGTTCAGCGTATGTTGCGAAAGCGATGGGATTGTTTTTTATGAAAAGAAGAGAACCGCCAGCGACAAGTGAAGCCGTGAGGCATTCGATGCGGGGAAATACAAAAAATGATACTTCCATAGAACTTTTGTTAAGGCGTGCGCTTTTCAAACGCGGCATACGTTATCGGAAAAATGTTAAAAGCATTTTGGGAACGCCGGACATTGCAATTAAAAAATACAGACTTGTTGTTTTTTGCGACGGCGATTTTTGGCACGGAAATAATTATCATAGCGTAAAATCGCATAAGGAATTTTGGGATGAAAAGATAAAACGGAATCGTGAGCGAGACTTGGAATATACAATTCGTTTACGTGACGAAGGATGGACAGTTATTAGATTTTGGGAAAGTGAAATACGGAATGATTTGAATTCTTGTGTAGAAAAGATATTAGTTGTAATAAATAATAAAAAGAGATTAAAATAAAAAAGTCCTCAAATAATTATAAGGAAAGGAGTTTCCCTTAATATCATTTGTCATCACGATGAGGATTTGTGGCGACATCCCTTGCTCTTTTTAATTGCTTCAGCCAATGTAGAACCTGGATTTCGGAAACAGACTGGATGCCGTCAAAAGAATCAATAGCGTCTTCGAGACTTTCAAAAGCAATAACATTCGGATTATATGTTTTGTCAGGTTTGTTCAGGATGGAACGAAGTTTGCGAAGTTCTTTCAGCCATTGTACTGTCTGATAATCGCCCAGCGTATCATTAAACGGATTGGTTTCGAAGCGGCGGATTGCTTCAGAGAGGCTCTTGTAACCATCTTCCGGAATGGTTAATTCGGGAAAATTTTCTTCCGGTGAAATGTCTAGCAGTCCCATTGTGTCGTCTTCCATAAAGTCTTCATACATGTCTTTCAGTTTTTCTTCGTCGTCACATTTGGTTTCAATGGAAACAAGTGCTTTCACAAAATTTTGGTAATCTTTTTCCTGCAATTGCAAAAGTTGTTTTTTCATTTTTGCAAATTCCATGTCCGGCACCTCCATAATTTTTGCTTTGGCGATTGTAGTATAGATCGAATTATGAAAGATCGCAAGAGTAAAGTTTTAATACACATATTCCACATGGTCTTGTATCAAAATTGAACAGTTAAATTTCAGATACCCCCTCAAAATTGCATATAACGATATATAACGCCCATATCCTTGCCTAATGCGGGAATATGGGCGTATATGGCCTAATATGGGGATTTAGAATTCTGAATTTCTGTTAAAATGAGAAAATTTGAGTGAAACGGGTGTGGAAGAGGGTCGTTTGTTAGATATAATTTCCTCTTTTCTTTTGGCGAAGAATGTGCTATAATAATCACGAACAGTTGTTCAATAAAATAGAAAGAGGTGGTTGTTTTGGAAAATGAATCTGAAATTATGACCCCGGACGCTGCGGAAATACGTAATCGTATTTACACCATCCGGGGGAAACAGGTGATGTTGGACAGTGATTTGGCGGAGCTTTACGGTTATGAAGTTAAAAACCTGAACCGGCAAGTAAAACGGAACATAAGAAGATTTCCTAAAGATTTTATGTTTCAATTGACACGGGACGAGATGGAAATTTTGCGGTGCCAAAATGTCACCGCAAATGTTAAGAGCCGAACTCTTCCTTATGCATTTACTGAGCAAGGAATTTATATGCTGGCTACTGTTCTCAGAGGTGAATTGGCAGAGCAGCAAAGCATTTTCATCATGCGAGCGTTCCGGGAAATGCGCCACTTCATCGCCAACAACGCCGAGCTGTTTGACCGGATCAGCAAAGTGGAACTGAAGCAACTGGAATATCAAAAACACACTGATGAGCGTTTTGATCAAATTTTTGAATATATTGGCAGTCACAAAGAAACAAACCAAAAACTCTTTTTTGACGGACAGATTTATGATGCGTTCAGCCTGCTTATAGAATTGATTCAAAAAGCAGAGCAGGATATTATCCTGATAGACGGATACGTTGATGTGAGCACGCTGAACTTATTAGCAAAGAAACAGTCCGGAGTGTCTGTAACCATTTATACATTCCAAAAGACAAAGCTGACGGCGCAGGATATAGTTGTATTTAACGCACAGTACCCGCAACTGGATGTAAAATATTCCAATGCATTCCATGACCGTTTCCTGATTTTGGACGGAAAGACGGTTTACCACATCGGTGCATCGCTGAAGGATGCGGGCAAAAAAAGTTTTGCCGTTATGCTGATGAAAAATGCAGCAGAGGCGTTGCTGGAAAAGTTGGAGAGTATTTAATATGCTGACTTATAAACTGAAAGTGAACTTAAATTTTGGTTTCTTTAAAGTCGCAATTTGCGGCTTTGAACGAAAGCAGGAATAAATTAAGGCAGCTACGAGGGGAGAAACCTGATAATTTTATTTCAGGATTACATTATGGCCAGATACATTGTTTTTGATGTGGAAACGCCTAACCGGTACAATAACCGCATAAGCGCTATCGGCATCAGTGTGGTGGAAGATGCAAAAATCATAAACGAGTATTTTTATTTTGTGAATCCGGGGCAGCGGTTTGACTGGTTCAACACTCAACTGACCGGCATAAGTGCGGAGCTTGTGGCGGATGCACCCACGTTTCCGCAGCTGTGGAAAGTAATTGAGCCGGTCATGAACAGCGGCATTCTGGTTGCCCATAACGCCAGCTTTGATATGGGCGTGATTCGCAAATGTCTGCGTGATTACGGCATTGCGTGGAAACCGCAGGTCAGGGGATTGTGCACTGTGGTCATGGGCCGCAGGCTCTGCCCGGGAATCAGTCACAGGCTGAATGACCTGTGTGATTACTATGGCATCTGCCTTAACCATCACCATGCAGATAGTGACAGCCGGGCCTGCGCAGAGATTTTGCTTCGTTACATGGAGATGGGAGTGGAACCGGAAAAGTTTGTGCGAGTATATAATATGTGGTGAAAAACGGAAGCCGCAGCCTGTTTTCATTTACAAAAACAAGCTGCGGCTGTGTGCGATGATTTTTGCGAAGACAAACGTCAGGCGTCATGAACGAATAGCTTTCTTGAAGAAGCAGTAAGAAAAAAAGCGTATAAAATAAGATTAATTATTTCCCTTTCTTGCAGGAGTTTCTATTATAAATGTAGAATAACCAAAGGCTGATTTTTTAGAGCTGCCATAAATGGGTTTGCTGCAAAACATTTTCAGCAAAAGAATTAGCACGGGAAGCCTGTCGTAAAATCTTGTTTTGTTCTCCTTTGAGTGAACTTTAGTGAATTTGATGCACTTTTTAAAGTAAAAATGCACTTTTTGAAATGGAAATGCACTTTTTCTGAAAAAAGTACATGGGCCTGAGCCCAGTGCTAATGCGGTTTGTGTGAATTGGATGTACTTAATGCACTTTTTTCCGCACGTTATAGTTATATATACACACTTTTTTATTATATGATTTCAATAGTAAAAAAAGTACATGAAGTACATCCGGTATGTCAAAA
>ONAV01000016.1 GCA_900315925.1 uncultured Selenomonadales bacterium
TTACTCATGTTACTCCTAACCGCAGATAGTAATCATTTCGAATCATACCATATAAAAAGCACTTCTTTGCAAAACTTATTGCAACAGTTTTATCGAAAAGGAAAGATTTTTGTTGCAATAAGTTTTTCATTTAAAGCTGCCCTCCCCCCCTCCTACTTAAATTTTACAACTTTGCCAGTCCGTTTGTACGTACTTTGAGAAATGCCGCGCGCCAGTCCTTGTGCGGATTTTGGAAGTTTTGCATTTTTGTGCGCAAAATTTCCAGACGCGTTATACACGCCTGCCAATTCGTTTTTATTGAAAACTTTCAATGACAAAACTGTCATTTTTGAAGAGTTTCATGAAAAAATTGACAAAAATGACAGTTTATCATTGACAGTTTTCTTTTTATCCAATTCCACGGCAACATCGTAGTGCTGACATTGCATCCGGTCAGTTTAGTGACCGGAAGATTTTCGGGAGTCCAGTCATAGTGCGGATTTGGAGCCTGCTCTCTGTTATAAATATAGACAGTCTATTTGTTTGTCTCTTTGTAACTTAACATGCCAGCATTCTATTGTTTGTTCGAGAGAGCTGCCACTGCGCCGACCCGCAAAATCCGACCAAAAGGATCAAAACAAAAAACACCGGACGCTTTTACACGCCCGGTGTGGAGATTAAAACTTAAAGCACTGCTACGCCAATGGACTTGGCAAGTTTGCGAACAGCGGCCTCGGAAAGTTTGCTGACTCTTACATATATCATGGCTTAAATAATATGACCGGAAATCCGATTTAAAGAAAAATCTTCACATCATATCATCCAGGGGAGTTCTCATATAACACTCACCACCGGCAATATTCTTAAGTGCTACATCATCTAATTCAAAATCAGACAATTCCGTCATGTAAGCTTCTGCTTCCTCTTTTGTCATCTCATAGCCGCCTGTCTTTGCCAACGCAATCAGTTCATCGGCCGATTTGCACTGTATCGCTTTTTCCAGCATTTCTTTTGTGAGTTCTTTTTTGTTGATTGGCATAATCAATTCCTCCCTTAACTGTTAATACTTAAATGCTTTTTATTATATATACAAAACAGGTTCATCAAAATTGACGCTGATGGAAATATTTTGTTAATTATATCATACTCATCTTTGCTGAGCAAAACTGAAATTATCATATTTCATAACTGTTAACACCAAATAAATAACGCCTGCACCCTTCCGGGTACAAGCGTCAGGGCCGGATCCGTCTGCCTTTCCTGGTCATCTGCTATGCACTTTACTTCCACGGTTCTCTAGCTCCTTATCCACTTGTAGCTACATCTTTTTGGAACATACCGCCGGTAACACGATTCTTTCCCTGGCGCTTGGATTCATAAAGCATCCCATCCGCCATATGAAACATGGCTCGTAAATCTTCGCCGGTCTTCGTTATCCCGGAAACATACCCTACAGAAATATGCAAAGGCAGTTTTTCCGGCCCTAATGCGACCCGTGTCAGCTTCGTCCGTGCATGTATCATTTCCAAATTGTACTGGCTCCAGTCTTCATCCAGCCGGATAAGCAGAAACTCATCCCCTCCGTACCGGTAACAATCCGTATTGGTAAACGTATCGGCCAGCACCTCGCTGAGTTCCCTGAGTGCCACGTCGCCGGTTTCGTGACCGCAGACATCGTTAATCTTTTTAAAGTCATCAATATCTAAAAGGGTAACGATCAGACTGTGATTCTTATACTCCTCATAATTTGTACGCAGCATATTTCGGTTATACAATCCCGTCAGCGGATCAATATGGCTTTCTTCCTGCAACACTTCGTTACTGTCACGCAGCCTTTTCACAACACTCATTGTTTTCTGCCGGGTTGTATTCCAGATTTGGTGCAGTTTCCCCAAAAACACTGTAATGGCAATCACACTGAAGCCGGTCATAATTACTCTTTGCAGATTGATGGGTGCATAGCTGAAAAAGCTATGGTCTTCCGAGTAAAAATACATAGCAAACAGAATTACCTGCGCTGCGCATATGATACCTGCCGGAAAATCAAAGAGGCTGACACAGATGACCAGGCCGGAAAGTAACAACACTTCCGGATTGGGAATGGAGAGGTTGCCGCAGGCAACCATCAGCAAGAGCATAAACAAAAATGCCACTAACGAAGTGAGAATCAGTGTTTTGCCTTGATTTTTATTTCTATTATGCTTCTTTCTGGATTTCTGATTGGACACTATGTGGGTAACCTTTCATTAATAAGTAAGTAGATCTCCGGGAATTTGCTTCCCCTCAAAAAACAAAAATAAATTATTATTAATTATATTTCATTACGCTGTTCAAAACAATGGGGGTTCCAAAACGTCACAACACATTATCTTTAGCCGCCTTGTTATGATTTTAATAATAAACATCTGCGGTTATTGAATCATTTACTGTGCAAAACTGGGATTTAACAGTTCAATCCAAAATATGTGAATTGTGTCCGATGCAATCCATCACTTTTATTATAAATTCCAGAATTCCGGTTTGAACATCACACGGGCAGTATGATTCACGATAATAGAAGGAAGATGGACCCCGTACCGCGCCAACGAGGTTCGGATGTCCTCTTCCGTCCTCCAGAACAGGCTTTCCATCCAACAAATTTTCCCGGCGGCAAGAACATGTTTTTGGCATAATAAGGGAAACAGATAGCTGTAGACCGTTTCATAATACTGAGCACGCCTGTAAAGCCGGACGGCCAGTTCGTCAAGGTTTATACCCTGCTCCAAAGCATCTAACAGCATCGTTCCATCGGTATCAAATGTTGCATCTTCACCAAATACATCCTGCACGCTTCGGGAAACCTGCTTCGCTGCATCACCATCCCGTCCTTGCAGGATACCCACAATGTCCCGGCCGTCATTTTTCCTGTCACGACGAAACCAGCAGAGCTTGTGGGCAAGCTGCCAGTCGGAGTCTTGCACCAGAAAAGAAAGATTGCCAGACGCTGCGTCCAGGTGGAGTGCATCGGCATGACGGCAAAAATTTTCGCGAAAGTGCGGGGCAGACGTAAATTGTTCCAGACTGTGCATCCAGTGAGGAAACAGCCTGTACTTTTCTCCAACAGCTGCCACACAATCCTCAAACAGAGGCGACGGCCCCCGGAGCGCATAATCGATGTCGTGAGTTGCAGTCCGGAATTTATGCCGGAGAGTAACCGCAGTGCCGCCATAAATCAACACCTTTAGCGGAGGCCCGTTCCGTCTGGCATATTCTGCCGCTACCTCGCAAAGCAGCTCGGTGACGTTCTCCCGCGTAAATTTGTATTCCCTGTTCTCCGTTTTTGTAACCTCCAGATCTTATCCTTTTACCTAATACAATAAATACCTTTTATTATTTATTCAAAGATGACACATTAAAATCGACATTGATGGAATTATTTTTTTAATTATATCATACCAATCTTTGATAAGCAAAACTGGGATTTGTCTCAATAGTCTCAACTATTATTCATTATAAACAAAACAGCCGCGGAACATAAATTAATTCCACGGCTGTCGGGAAAACAGAACTTATTAAATTTTCTATTTTTGAACGAACTAAAAACTTTAATCAGGACGATTTAACCTACATTTATATAACTCGGACAAGCTTGCCCATAATTTTCGCATATATTATAGCCGCCTGCAACCTTTTTCAGTGCTTCTTCTTCCAACTCCATATCGTCCATCTCGGCCAAATAGGCTTCAGCCTCCTCTTTTGTCACTTCAAAACCTTCCGATTTGGCTAAAGCTATCAGTTCTTCTGTAGTACGACATTGCATCGCTTTTGCAATCATTTCTTTTGTGATTTCGTTTTTGTTAATTGGCATAACAGGGTCCCCCTTTATGTTAAATAGTAACTGCCTTTAATTATATATACAAAACAGGTTCAGCAAATTTGACATTGATGTAAATATTTTTTAAATAATCCGCAAAATGGTTTTGAAAACAAGCAGTGCACAGTCATACGGTGCCGTGCCCCTGCTCAACAGCCTTTATTTCCTCTTCTGACGCCTGTTTTAAGCTGTAAGTGTCAAACATCGGTCCTTCCGGGAGTTTAATTTCTATCGAGTTGATTTTTGAAATCTGTCCTTTTCCGGATTTCATGATAATGTCAAACACATGCCCGCCATGCGCTCTGTCATCGGATATAAAATGCAAATGCCATCCGAAGGCATTGATTCCGTCCATATAGTCAGGAAAATAGACACAGACAAGAGTACCCTTAATTTTTTCAAATTTAAAAGCTTTCTGGGTTTTTCCAAGTATTGTTTTCAGGTCCACATGCACGGACTCATAGCCTGATTCCGACCTGGCATCCACAATATCAAATTCTCCGTCAATACGAGCCATATGCATGCTGTTAAGGCCAAAGTGGGAATCAATAATATTATTAAGCGCCATCTTCAGTTCTTCTATGCTATTAATACAACCGAATTCTATAGGGGTACTCTCTTTCATTACGCAAACAGTAGAAAACGGAACGCCACGGTCTGGTTCTGCCACAACAACATCACCGTTTTCCATGGCTCTGTAACAGGAACCGTCAAGTACGATCATTTCGCCATCTACGTCTTTGAATGTGCCAAGCCCGATATTACCGTGGTTAAGCAACTCCGAAACGGGTATAACAGCCCTCGAATATCCAAGCATCAGAGCTTGAAGTGTTGAAACCTGATACATCTTCATGCTATTCATAACCTGTTGTCCCTCCTACGACGACGTTTTTTATGCTGACACAGAGCTTCGGTTGAGAAGACAGCATCCCACAAATGAAGCGAGAATTGTCTATGCATCCGCTCCCAATGGTATGAGGCGGTTTGTTTCTATATATCACTGTCATCATTATAACAAAACAGCCGTGGAAGGTCCACGACTGTTGCATTATTTACTTCGCAAAACTCCGATTTAGCGTGAATTATTGATAGTTTGATGGCCCTACAGGAGGAGCGCCAACATCCCCACACAATCCGCCCGCAACATGTCTGAGGTCGCCGTCTTTCAGTTCACACTCTGATAACTCATCAAAGTACGCCTCGGCTTCCTCTTTCGTAAGGTCAACGCCTGCGGTTTTAGCGTATGCAATCAACTCTTCCGCAGTTTTGCACTGCATCGCTTTTTCCAGCATTTCTTTTGTAATTTCATTTTTGTTAACCGGCATAGCAGGATCCTCCCTAATTGTTAAATAGTGAATGCCTTTTATTATAGAAATAAGACAAGTTCATTAAGTATTTCCATAACGACGACAATTCGCTCCTTTACCGTATCTTGGGCAATCAGTTAAGCAATGGATTGGGCAACTAACATAGTTGCCGCCAGCAACCTTTTTCAGTGCTTCTTCATCCAGCTCAACATCGTTCATCTCAGCCAAATAGGCTTCAGCTTCCTCTTTGGTAATGTCAATGCCTTCCGATTTTGCAAAAGCAATCAACTCTTCCGCACTCTTGCACTGCATAGCCTTCGCAATCTGTTCTTTTGTGATTTCATTTCTGTCAATCGGCATAATAGAAGCCTCCCTCAACTGTTAATTATTAAATGCCTTTTATTATATATACAAGACAGGTTCAGCAAACTTGACATTGTTGGAAAATATTTTTTTGATTATATCATACTCATCTTCGATAAGCAAAACTGAAATCAGCTTAACTTAATGACATTACCACGCCAATCCTCACACCTGTTTCCACGGTTATGACACAATCGTATTTCCTTATCTCCACATATCCAACACCGTAAGCTGTTCTTCTCTTATTATCGTATCTTCCTTATTCAGCATCCCCAGGTGCAAATGCGGTTTTCCTGTGCCGTGGTAATCACTGCCGCCACTGATCCGCAGTCCCTTTTCACAGGCAGCGCGGCACAGCGCTTCCACTTCCTCCATTGTGTATTCGGAATAATAACATTCCAGTCCGTCAATGCCTGCATTGCGTAACAGTTCCAACTGCTCCCAGAATTGTTCTTGCGTTAACCGTTTCTCCCTGACTCCCCCAAAAGGGTGCGCCCACACCGCAACGCCTCCGGCAGCTTTTATGGCTTTAATGGCGCCTATGGCATCCACTCTGCCGCCGGGCAGACTCTTTAAATAGGTTTTGTAAATATCTATTGGCGCTTCGCCCGGTTGTACAGGAGGTAAGTGTTTCTGGATAAGATCGGCAAAAGCCGGCTTACCGGGACTTTTCTTTTTAAACAGCTCTGCTTTTTCTTCTTCGCTGAACGCAAAACCCAATTCTTCTGTCAAGTACTTCCAACGCCGTTCCGTTTTGTTCATCCGCACATCGTTCGCTTCTTCAACAAATTTTCGAAACGCTGCATGATTGGGATCATAGTTATAACCAAGAATATGACACTTGGCAACATCTGTTTTGCACGAAAGCTCAACGCCTTTTATAAATTTTATTTCGGCAGGTACAATGCGTTCCATTTCCAGCGCGCCGTCAATTGCGTCATGGTCTGTTACCGCAAATGTAGTTATGCCGAGGGTTTGTATTTTTTTCAACAATTCCGGAATCGTATCCGTTCCATCCGAAACGACGGTATGCATGTGTAAGTCAACTTTTGAATTCATAGTGATCCTCCTTACTTCACGCCAATCACTATATGATGCTTATCATCGCTTCTGGTCTTTATCGTCTGCAGCGTGTATTCCTTTAATGTTCCGCCTTTCATTCGCTTAAAGGTGATAGTAAATGTTTCATTTTCACCTGCACAACGAACCAGGTTGCTCTTGCTGAGGGCATCACCGACAGTTTTCACATCATCCTCGGAAACATCTTCCAGAATCGTAACCTTCGCCTCTCCGAAGAAGTCCGTTCCTCCCGGCCGTATCTCCAAATCTCCGTTCCTGCCGCTGAAGAATTCCAGATAGTGATTTGACTCCACATCAACAAAGTAGATGTTCTCATAGTCACTGGTCAGTGCCTTGGAAATGCTCACGTATGTCCTTTTACCAGCCGGCGCAATCTCTACGCCCTGCTCGCCCCGTTCAATCAGGAAGCGGTCAAAATCAGCAGGCGGTACAGGCTTTGAGAAGTAATAGCCCTGAACATAATCGCAGCCCAAAGCCTTCAGCGCCATGTACTGTTCCTCTGTTTCCACGCCTTCTGCGACCACCGGCACATGAAGGTAATCCGCGATGTCAATGATCAGTTCAATCATTCTCACATCCCGGGTTTCACCGAATGCGTTCCGAATAAAACTGATATCCAGTTTCAGGACGTCAATAGGCAGATGGGACAGCATTCCCAGTGATGAATACCCGGTTCCGAAGTCATCCATCTCAATACGGAAGCCCATACCCATCCCGCACAATTCGCGCGCAGTAGACAGCACCTGCTCAGAATCTTCGGTATATGCAGATTCTGTGATTTCCAGCATCAGATCATCCACACTCAGCTGATACTCGTCAAGTATCTCCTTGAAGATGCCTGTAAGATTCGGGGTAAGCATATCAATTCGCGATACATTCACGGAAATCGGCACCGAATAACCGAAACGGTCTTTCCAGTCTCTGATCCGTGCAGCAGACTTACGCCACACGAACTTATCCAGTTCCAGAATCAGCCCGTTTTCCTCCAGCATCGGGATGAATATGCCGGGACTGATCATGCCCAATTCCGGATGTTCCCAACGCACCAAGGCTTCCGCGCTTGAAAGGACCGGCTGGTCCGGCCGGATATCAAACTTGGGCTGGAAGTAGACCAAAAACTGATTGTTCTCCAGCGCCGGTCGGAAATCTTCCAGAAGCCGTTCACGATAAAGCTCGGCTTCATGCATCTTATTATCGTAGATACCGACAGCTTTCCGATATCCGTCTTTGACTGTATTTGCGGCAGTTTTGGCATGGTCGAAGCGCCTGTCTATTTCCAGTGTCTTGTCCACGTTGGAATAGACGCCCATGCGCAGCCTTACCCTGTTGTTAAGAGTATCCTCTCCGTTAAGGCCGTCAGAAATATTGGCAAGCAGCGCTTCGTAATCATCGCGATGCGGGCAATAAATCTGGAATACGTCAGCGTTACGCCTGCAGGCTACGCCTCTGATTTCACGTGCAATAGACCGGATGCGGCTGCCGATTTTGCTTAGCACTTCGTCGCCGTATTGTTTTCCATAACGCTCGTTGACCATGTGGAAATGATTGACATCCACCACGATTGCATCCATGGGCATTTCCGGATAGTGTCTGTCATACATTCTGGCATAGTTCATAAAGTGGCTCGCGTTGTACAGCTTTGTCAGGCTGTCGCGTTCCGTAGATTCGATGATGCTGCGCTTCTCAGACAATTCAATGTAGCGGTTCACCCGCGCCTGTACAATCTCAGCGGAAGGATACGGCTTTGGAATAAAGTCCATGGCTCCACGCTTCAGGCATTCCACTTCTGCGCTTTGATCGGCGGTCATCACAATGACCGGAACATTCGCAAGGTCTTTATCCTCCTGCATGATAGTGAGCACTTCCATGCCGCTCAGACGGGGCATCTTCAGATCCAACAGCATAACAGCTATCTCTTCCCCATATTTCTTTATATTCTCGATGGCCTCAATACCGTCTGCCGCATACAGCAATTCATACGAACTCTGGAGCATATTACCGAGTATCAGCCGGTTGATTTCTTCATCATCAACGATCAGCATATACTTCTTAACATTGAGTATTTCCTGTCCGTTTATCATGGGTCCGGCGGGTGCAGCCGCTTCTTCGGCATCGTCTCTGGTAACAGAGCCCAGCCCTTTCAGCAGCTGCTTTTCTTCATACATAAGCTCATCGGCGCGGGCAAACACGTTGTGGAAATAGGAATCTTCACCAGGCCTGAAATCTGAATAGCCGCCGGAGACGACGACCCCGCCGCTACTGATGTGCTCTACGGAGCGATCGTGCAGGGCCAGCACCAGCTCTTTACGAATCATGTAGTCGCGGCCATCTAAAATGACGACAAACTCGTCTCCGCCGATACGATATACGGGGCTGTGCTGAAAGATGTCGCAAATCATCACAGAAGCCTGACGGATATATTCATCGCCCGCCTTATGCCCCAGCGTATCATTAATCTTCTTTAAGCCGTTCACATCACATACCACGACGGCAAAATCGGTGATTTTCCCCTCTGCAATCAAACCATCATAATCTTTTTCATTCAACGCAAATGCAGCTTTACTTTTGACTTTCGTGAGAGGATCGATAAAAGCTATGGCTTCCGCGCGATCCCTCTCCTCGGCAGCCTTTTTCTCCCACTTCCGCACGGAGTAATAGTTGGCGATCATAACGCCCAGCGACAGGGCAAAAAGACCGGCAATCATCACGACGCTGAGCTGGTCGGCATTGCGCAGCCGTTCCTGCTGTATCGCAAGAAATTCTTCCCTGTTCATCGCAAGCGTCTTGCTGTCCGCCGTGCCGTCTACATAACTGAAGATATCCTTAATAACCGCATTCTCTCTGGCCTCGTTCATCCTTTGTGACCATGTCAGCGACAGGATCACGACGAACGCCAGAAGCGAAACCCAGACAAGGATCGCTTTACCGAATTTTCTGGTGTGGTCCTTCCGGATGATATGATTGAAGTAAATCAAGCCGATGATAGACCAGGCGATCATAAGGGCATAGGTCTCCGGGGCAAGCACATTCCCGGAGAACATGGGCAGAATCAGGAATACAAGGAAAGCGATTGTAATGGGTAGTAAGATACCTCCGAGGATAGTATATTTTTTATTTCCCTCCTGCTTTGCCAGCTTGTAAACCGCCATGGCTGCAAAGCCGTAAAGAATGGTGGCCCCGAACGTGGTGGTATCCACAATCCAGCCAATCGCCGGTCTTCCGATGAATGGAATAGGCAGCGATACAAGGACAATCAAAAGAATCGCTCGAGCGGGTATCTGCATGTCGTTAAGTTCTTTAAACCGTCCCGGCAAAATATCATCCTGCGCCATGGCGTAGCACAGGTAGCTGACAGCGCGCAACATACCGATGAGGCTGGAAAATACAAGCGCCAGCAAAGACGCCATCAGGATATAAACGCCTGTATCGCCGAGGTAATAGTGAGCCGCGTAGAATGCAGGAAATCTGTCAATTCCTTTATATCTGTCCAGATGCGTGATGTAATCAACCCAACTGGCGCACCCTTCCGGATAGGCGGATACGCTCAGCAGGATTACAAAAATATACAGCGCAGTCGTGACAGTAACTGCGATGAGCATTATTTTAAAAAGTTTGCTGCGTTTGAAGTTATATTCTGCTGTGTAATTGGTTACGCTTTCAAAGCCGATAAACGCCCACGGAGACAGGAACGCAATCATTACAACCTGGCTTAATACACTCTTATCCGGCAAGAGCGCAGGCTCCATTGTCATACCCGTGGATCCATGGCCTGTCATCGCCAACGCAAAGCATACTGTGATGCCAACGGTAAAAAGCAGGACAAAACCCACCATCACATCCGCTGAAACCTTCTTGCTTTTCATGCACATAAAGGCGACAAGGACAATGACAAGCAGCGTCACGATAGCTTCGCCCAAATAGACTTCGTAACCAAATACCGTATAAAGATATCCGACGCCCAACGCATTATTCAGGAAGAACCTCGCAAACAGGGGGATGCTCGTTGCATTAGCCCAGAAGACGGAGATGTATGTAAGGAACATAAAACAGCCGACAAAAAACGCCTGGTCATACCCGAAGACGGATTTCACATAGTCATACAGCCCGCCGCTTCCGGGATAACGGTTCGCAAGAAAGTTATAGTGGCTGCACACAATCACCATCATCACAAAACCGACCAGCAGTCCCAGAACGGATGCCAGCGGTCCCGCCTCCGAAAGATAGCTGCTGCTGGTAACGACAAGAGAGCCCCAGCCAATCGCCGAGCCTACCGATAACGCCCAAACCGCCAGGGAAGACAGGTGGGGCTTCAGTCCCCCGGTATTCTGTACAGAAGATGATTGTTCCTTCATAATAATCGCCTCTTTAATAGACTTATTCTGATTTTTAGTATTTCGAACCATATAGCGTTTTGCTCTATTATTTCATTATTTTATACTATATTATATCATGCCATTCTACAGTTCGCTACTAAATGAAGCTGCTAAATATAAATACATACGACAAAATCAAAACAGCCGCGGAACATAAAATAATTCCACGGCTGTCGGGAAAACAGGAACTCATTTAATTTTCTTTACCGTTACAACACAGGCCGGACTGACAGTTCAGGCGCGCCGCGCTTTATCAATGCCAGGAGCAGCCGTCAACCGCCCAGCAGGTTTCAATGCCGCCCGCGATATTTTTCAGTTTCTCGCTGTCAAGCTCCATATCGGAAACTTCCGCAAAATAAGCTTCGGCTTCCTCTTTTGTGATGTCATAGCCTTCTGCCTTGATCAGCGCCATCAGTTCATCGGCAGACTTGCACTGCATAGCTTTTAACATCTGTGCTTTTGTGATTTCTTTTTTGTTGATCGGCATATAATGTTCCTCCTTTACCTGCTATATGTTAAATGCCTCTTATTATTTATATATACAAGGCAGACTCATCAAAATTGACACTCTTAGAATATTTTTTTAGATTATATCATAATATTCTTTGCAAAGCAAAACTGAAATCGCATACGAAATCAAACATTCAAAGTTGTCGTTATAAATAAAAAAAAATCGGGAACCCGCTTATTATACGGATTCCCGATGCTTTTTTAATTGGTCGGAGCGACTAGATTTGAACTAGCGACCTCTTCCACCCCAAGGAAGCGCTCTACCAAGCTGAGCCACGCCCCGAATACATAGGATATATAGAAATACGATTATGTCAACCACTTTTTTTGATATACAGAAAGTTATCGCGGTTTCATCGTGAATATGGCAGATATAATTCATTCCTGTACCGCGTAACGCGGTTACAGTTCCGTGTGTAATATCTCGGTTCCTTTTGTATTTAACTGCAGAATATGATATACCGCGTTCTGTCCGCAGGCAGCAAACGCATCCACCATTGCTTTACCGATACCATTGCCGTCAACTTCCGGTGAAGCATAGGCAAGCAGTGTAGAGCCGGAACCGCTGATAATACATTGATAGGCCCCCGCTTTTTTTCCGGCGGCAAAGACTTCCGTTAACCCCGGAATCAGTTTTGCCCGGTACGGCTGATGCAGTTTATCCTCTAATGCGTACTGTAGCAGTTCCGGACGGTTTTCCAACAAAGCGGCCGTAAGCAGCGCAGTACGGGACGCATTAAATACTGCATCGGGATGTGCGATTTCCTTGGGAATCGCTTCCCTTGCCATATGGGTAGAAAGCTGAAAATCCGGTACCACCGCAATGAATTGCAGCGGCATCTTCGGAACCGTGCGCAGAGTATGCGCAACCCCGTTTTCCTGAAAACTGATGGTAAAGCCGCCGTAGATAGCAGGCGCCACGTTGTCCGGATGCCCTTCCAGTCTGTTGGTTTCCTGTAATATTTCGTCCTGTGTCAGATTGGCTCCGCTTAAAATGCTCGCGGCGGTTACGCCTGCCACAATCGCGGTGGAACTGCTGCCCAAACCACGGCTTTTGGGAACCTGGTTCCGCATGTGCATATCAATTCCGATACGTTTGTGGTTTGTAATTCTGTTCCATATGGAAAGGAACGAGGCGAAAGCCATATTACGCCCGGAAGCATGGAAACTATCCCTGCCTTCTCCTTCAACTTCCAAAGTGAAACCAAATTTTTCATCAGAAATGGTAAAGGTAAATTCATTGTATAAAGTTAAAGCCAAGCCAAGGCTGTCGAAACCGGGCCCGCAATTTGCAGAGGTCGCCGGCACCCGGACGGTTACAGATTTTTTCATGATTCACTCCGCTATGTTTATAAGTTTGGATCTTCGACACGCAGTACACTGCAAACTTTTTTTACAACCGGCAAGACCTGCAGGGTACGCATGGAAAGCTCCAGGCTTAACCGGCTCACTTTATACGTGATGATGATCAGCTCTGCCAATCCGTTTTCAAGAACATTTTTCTGAATGACGGAGGCAATGCTCATCTGCTGTGCGGCAAGGGTGGAAGCAATAGCGGCCAGTACGCCGGGACGGTCGTTTACCAGCAGACGGAAATAACAGGGTGCCATTTCTTTTTCCGGCGGGCACATTTTCTTTTCTTCAAACAGATTGCCTTTGATCCGTCCGCAACAGTTGTTGCAAATATTCCGGGCAGTATCGATGATATCGCCGCATACAGCGCTGGCAGTTGGCAGCCGGCCTGCGCCGCGTCCCATGAACATGGCGTCGCCCACCGCATCGCCGTTAACATAAATTGCGTTATACACATCGTTTACGCTGGCCAACGGATGATTTTTCGGCAGCATAACAGGATACACGTTGGCGGTGATGCCATTTTCCGGGTCGTTCTTCGCGACGCCCAGCAATTTTACCACATATCCCAAATCGCGGGCGTAACTGATATCGCAGGCATCCACATTGTCTATCCCTTCAATATGCACATCTTTCAGGGTAAGCGCCGTGTTAAATGCCAGCGATGCCAGCACTGTGATTTTGCGGGCGGCGTCGATGCCTTCCACATCCGCTGTGGGATCAGACTCGGCATACCCTTTAGCCTGTGCTTCAGCAAGGGCGTTTTCATAAGAAAGACCGGCCTCGGTCATCCGGGTCAGCATATAGTTGGTAGTACCGTTAACGATACCCATGATACTGGATATCTTATTGGCTGCCAGGCAGGAACGCAACGGACGGATAATGGGAATGCCGCCGCCTACTGCGCCTTCAAACTGGAAATCTACATGATTCTCCTCAGCCAGCGTAAAGAGCGCTTTGCCGTATTCCGCCAGTACATCTTTGTTAGCAGTTACCACATGCTTTCCGCGTTTCAGTGCCGCCTCGATATATTCTTTGGCAGGATGAACACGGCCAATGAGTTCCACTACAATATCTATTTCCGGATCGTTCAGAATGTCATCCAGATTATCCGTATAACCTACGTTGTATTTTTTGATTTCCGGTTTCAGATTTGCTTTATCACGGACCAGGACGGTTTTGACTTCAATGGCGCAGCCTGCTTTTCTGGCAATATCATCCCGGTTTTCGTTTAACACGATGATGACGCCGCCGCCTACCGTGCCGCAGCCCAACAGGCCGATTTTTACTGTTTTTTCCATAATGCCTTCTCCCTCAAATAAATTCATAGTATTATTTGTAAAAATTCTGCCTGGCGATATCCCCGGGATTGCCAGAACAGTTTTTACACCTGTCCCAAAACTTCCAACCGTTTGACACCGTCAATCATGCGCAGTTTGTCAAGCAACGCTTCCAAATCCACTTTCATATTTTTCGTTTCGATGGAAATGGTAGTGTTAGCCACGCCCTGCAAGGGGATTCCCTGATTGATGGTCATAATGCTGCCGGAATCCAATGCAATCAGATTCAGCACACGGCTTAGCACGCCGGATTTATGCTCCAGCAGTAAAGACAGGGTGATAATTTTGTCCTTGCTGGCTTCATAGAACGGGAAGACGTAATCTTTGTATTTATAATATGCGCTGCGGCTCAGGCCTAAACGAACAACGGCTTCATTGATTGTTTTGACTTCGCCCCGTTTCAGAATTTCCTTTACCTTGATGGTCTTTTTAATCGCTTCCGGCAAAATATCTTCTTTCACAAGATAAAACGAGGTTTTCTCGTAACCGGGCTTTTCTGATATCGTGTTCAAATCCACAACTCTGCTTCGTGCCATTTCCATAACTCCTTCCCTTTTGATTTATAAGTATGAGTACCATTTTGTTTCTGAAATTATTATTTAGTGTCCAGGTGCCCCGGCTTGATTTTACTTTCTGTTCCATTGCGTAATCTGTTGATATTATCCTTGTGACGGATAATGACAAACAGACAGGCCAGTGTTCCGAATACTGCATAGGGCACCGGGTATTTCAGGTACCAGCCTGCGGCAGCGGCAACCACAGCTGCGACAACAGATCCTAACGACACGTACCGGGTAATCAGGACAATCATCACCCAAACGCCAAAACCGGCAGCTGCACCTAACGGAAGCATATACAGGAACAGACCCAGGCCGGTTGCTACGCCTTTTCCGCCTTTAAAACCCAGAAACAGCGAATAGTTGTGCCCGAGCAGAGCGCCTAACGCGGCAACTGCAACGACAGTGGGATTTTGGGTAAACTGCGATGTGATATACAATGCCAAAATCCCTTTCAGCATATCTCCAATCAGTACAGCAGCGGCTGTTTTTGGTCCTACCGTGCGGAACACATTCGTGGTGCCGATATTGCCGCTGCCATAGTTGCGGATATCGATACCGTGAAAGGCCTGTACCAGCCACAATCCGCAGGGTATGGAGCCAAACACATATCCCAGCAGAAAAGCGCCTAACCCTAACAAATAGTCCATGTTACAAATCCTCTTCATTCTTCGCCCTGATGATCATCTGGATGGGCGTGCCTTCAAATCCGAAGGCTTCTCTCAATTTATTTTCCAGATAACGCTGGTAGGAAAAATGCATGATTTCCGGATTGTTGACAAACAATACAAAGGTTGGAGGCTTAATTTTCACCTGTGTTACAAAATAAATCTTTAACTGACGCCCTTTGTCGTTAGGAGGCGGGTTAATAGCGCAGGCGTCTTCGATAATCTGGTTGATGACCGATGTGGAGATGCGCATGGCGTTCTGTTCCGCTACATATTTAATGACCTCCGGCAGCCGGTGTATGCGCTGCATGGTGACTGCCGAAACAAATACCACCGGCGCATACTGGAGAAATACCAGCTCTTTTCGCAATTCTTCCGTATAACGCAGCGTAGAACCGGTATCTTTTTTATATAAGTCCCATTTGTTGACCACAAGGATGACGCCTTTGCCTGCTTCATGGGCGTAACCTACTATTTTTTTATCCTGTTCGGTGACACCTTCCACCGCGTCGATTACCATCAGTACCACGTCGGAACGATCTACGGCGCGGAGGGAACGCACAATACTGTATTTTTCAATCAGCTCTTCAATTTTACCTTTGCGGCGCATCCCTGCGGTATCAATGAACAGGAACCGCTGCCCTTCTTTTACCACCGGCGTATCGATGGCATCCCTGGTCGTACCGGCCTGGTCACTGACAATCGAACGTTCTTCCCCTACCAGTGCGTTGAAGATAGAGGATTTTCCCACGTTAGGCCTGCCGATCAGGGCTACCTTGATTTCATCTTCATCTTCTTCATTTAACTGGGGTACGGTCTGCTGCACCTTGTCCATGACAGAATCCAGCATATCGCCCAGACCCAGGTGGTTGGCGGCGGAAATAGGAATCGGTTCGCCTAATCCCAAATTATAGAATTCAAAGATTTCCATTTCCTGTTTAAAGGAATCCGCTTTGTTTACTGCCAATACGATAGGCTTTCTGGATTTCCGTAACAGTTTCGCGACTTCCGCGTCTTCGTCGGTGATACCGGTGCGGGCGTCACACACAAATAAAATCACATCTGCTTCCCGGATGGCAATTTGTGCCTGTTCCCGGATGGAAACAGCAATCTTGTCGGTATTGGCAATTTCAATACCACCGGTATCGATGATTACAAATTCCCGGTCCAGCCACTCGGTCGTAGCATATAATCTGTCTCGGGTCACGCCGGGAATATCTTCCACAATAGAGATTCGTTCATTGGCCAGCACGTTGAATAATGTTGATTTACCAACGTTCGGCCTTCCTACAATAGCAACAATCGGTTTTGCCATAGTGATAATCCTCTGACTTTCTATAACGAATTTAAAAAATATTATGTGATATTACATTGGGAAATGATAATACGGAATTACTGTTAATCTTCCGTATATCAGTGGTCGATTCCATCCCGGATTGTAATATTCTTTTCTGTAAAATAATGCCTGACTTCCTGCATATCCGTAACCAGATCTGCCTCGTCTATCAGTTCCTGCGGCGCTTCCCGGCCCGTACATACCACTTCTGTGTTTTTACGGTGCGCATGAAGGAAAGCTACTACTTCATGGGTATCTATCAGTTGTTTGGCCATGGCAAGATTGATTTCGTCCAAAATCAAAACATCGGTTTTCTGTTCTGACAGGATGCGTTTTCCTTCCTCCCATGCTTCCCTTGCCATTTGTACGTCAATGGGATCCGGGTTACGGAAATTAACAAAGCTGTCGCGTCCCATCTGCAGTATGGTAAAACCGGGCAGAAAACGGAACGCCTGTGCTTCCCCATAGGTGGGATCGCCTTTCATAAAGCAGATCATAACCACTTTTGCCCCATGGCCCACAGCCCGCATCGCAAGCCCTAACGCAGCGGATGTCTTACCTTTTCCTGTTCCGGTATAAACATGCAGCATACCAAAATCTTTCATTGTCTTGTGCCTCACTGATTATATAATTCAGGAAAACTGTTTCACATACTCCGTATTGTTTCCGGTAAGGATTCCCTTCCGTTCCGGAACGGAATTTCTGCCGGCAGTACCGTTATGCGGCAATGGCTGCTTCAGCAGCAGGTTATATAATTCTGCCGCTCCCTGGGCAATTTTGACTTCCCTTCCGCTTTTACGGACAAACTCTTCTAATGACATATCGTCCAAAAACAAGTTGTCCTGATTTAATACCACGGACGGCAGGATTACCGGAGTATTCTCCGGAATCTGTGCCAGGATGTCCGTACCTGTCAATAAGCCGGTTACGTTAATGGAATGACCAAAGAAATCATTAGTTACCGGAAGGAATAAGTTATTCGTATGATACCGCGCATTGAACTCATCCATGACCGGCTGCAGCAGGGTTGCCGCGGATACACCTACCGGAATAACATAATTATTATATGCCGGCTGCCGACGTTCCCTAGGACGCTGCATTGCTTTTTCCCATTCCGCAAGAAAATTCTGCGTCAGTCCGATCCCGTTCTCTAACTGTGGAAATCCATCATACCAGGCGACAGGCGGCATTTCTTTTCCTGCCAGAATGTAAAATTCATCGCCCAGATAGATGAAAGAACGCCCAAGGCGACGACGGCATTCTTCCTGCCACTGTGTCACGGTCTCTACTACAGGTAAGGCATTCTCTCTGGTGAAAAGCTGTAAATCGGGCAGACCTTTTTTGTTTTTTGTAATACCAACCGGTACGACGGCCATATCCTCTACATAATCAGACATTGCAGACAGATCTCTGTACGACTTTTCCAGTACAGCGCCATCATTCCAGCCAGGACAGCAAACAATCTGCGCATGAATATGGATTCCTGCGTCAAACAAACGTTGCAGTTTATGCATTATCTCACCGGAATGGCTGTTCTTCATCATAGCCTGCCGTACCTTCGGGTCCGTCGCATGAACGGATACATATAAAGGCGACATGTGGTTCCGGATGATGCGGTCAAAATCCTCTTCTGTCAAATTGGTAAGTGTTACAAAATTACCGTATAAAAAGGACAAACGGTAGTCATCATCCCGGACGTAAAGGCCTTTGCGCAGACCTGGAATCATACGGTCTACAAAACAGAATACACAGTGGTTATGACAAAGTCGTACTTTATCAAAGACAGCGCTTTCAAAGGATAATCCAAGTTCTTCATCAATTTCCTTGGAAACGGTCACTTCACGCAGTGCACCGTCTGTTCCGCGGATTGACAGTACCGGTTCATAGTCAGCAGCTGCAAAACTTACATCCAGTATGTCCCGCAAGGGCATACCGTTGATGGCGCAGAGCGATTCGCCGGCAATAATGCCGGCAGCTTCTGCCGCGCTATGTTTTCTGACTGAACTGATTTTGCCTTCCGAACCTGTTTCCATACTGCCTCCAAAATGTCTTCTATTATTATACAAAATTTTTCACAAAAAAACAAATGTGCATTGTAAAAAAGCAAAAAGGCCCGCTTTTTTCAAGCGGGCCTTTGGGCTTACAAAGATTACTTACGGATATTCAGTTTTGCAATGATTGCACGATACCGTTCAATATCCTTTTTCTGCAGATAATTCAGCAGACCGCGACGCTGACCAACCATTTTCAGCAGACCGCGACGGGAATGATGGTCCTTTTTGTTGGTTTTCAGGTGTTCCGTCAGAGCGGCGATACGTGTGGTGAGAACCGCAATCTGAACTTCCGGAGAACCGGTGTCACCTTCGTGACGGGCGTTTTCTTTGATAATAGCCTGTTTTTCTTCTGTTGTTAACATCGTAACAAACCTCCATATAAATATATTGTCCGGCCGGAACCAGGCAGGCGTTGGAGAAGCGCTCTTCGTAGCTCCGGTTAGGATACTGATGTATTGTAGCACAGAAACAAATATAATGCAAATGTTTTTATAAAAATATTTTCAGAATCATCTATGCAAAGAGCAAAATTAATTTTAAACGCAGTTTTGCCTTCGCGGTCACTGTTCACCATCCTGTGCGGTAAACCAGGCAAGGGCATCCGATTTGTCTTTCTCCAGCTGTGCTTTTAATTCATGTAAGGATGAAAATCTTCGTTCATTGCGGAGAAACCTGCAAAAGGATGTTTCCAGAACATGACCGTACAAATCCTCATTGCAACCAAACAGGTGAACCTCTAATACTTCCCGGACTACGTCATCAAAAGTCGGATTCATGCCCAGGTTCCCTACTCCGTTATACATCTTTTCTCCATCCCGTACCTGCAATGCGTAGACCCCGGCAGGCGGAAGCGCCGAACCGTTTCGGTTTACATACAGGTTTGCAGTAGGGAAACCCAACGTTCTGCCTCTTTTAAAGCCCTGGTGAACCGTACCCTGTACACTGCAGAATCGCCCGAGCATATATTCCGCATCCCGGAGGTTTCCTTCCGCAATGGCCCGACGGATCCGGGTGCTGCTGATAATCCGGTTCTTATATTCCAAAAGCGGTCTGATAATCACATCAAACCCCTGTTCCCTTCCGCTTTTAGCCAGGGATTCCGTATTTCCTGTTCCTTTAAAACCGTATGAAAAATTGGTTCCGCAGACGAGACAGGAAAAATTGAAGTGACGTAACTTTTCCAGAAAATCGTCCGGCGATAAAAGCGCTAACTGTCGGTTAAAGGGAACATCGATCAAAAGGTCCACACCCCACCGCTTTAAAAGCCTGACCTTTTCCTCCGGGGAAATCAGGGCCTGTGGAATGGCGGATGGATGGATTGCTGCGTAAGGATGGTTACTGAATGTAAAAACAGCCAGCCGTAACTGATTCGTCCTCGCATAAGAAGCAGCGGCATCAATCACATCACGGTGTCCTTTATGCAGGCCGTCAAAGGTACCCATTGCAATTACACAGGCTTTGGCCTGATATGTTTTTATTTCTTTGTTATCTAAATTCAGATGTTTAACGATTTCCATAGCATTGTAAACAATCACAGCGGAGAAAAAAATATTTGCTTCCGCCACAGCAGACAGAAAAATGATTTGCTTGCACTCTTTGAAATTTCTGTGCAAAGCGTAAGCTCTCTCTGCGCAAAGCATAATATTAGGCAAGACGTTTCAGATAAATTTTTTAATCCGGATCCGGCTTCTGAACCTGAACCAATATTTTTTCCGGCTTTACGACTTCATTCTCTACGGTAACGATGCCCAGGAATAAATCTGCAAGATAAAGGGAATAAATCCCTTCTGCTGTGCCTTTTATTGTGGTGCGAACGCCGTTTGTAATACGAAAGGCCTGCAGCGCATTTACAGTAAGTTTACCGGTTTTGCTGACTGCCGTTTCCATTGGCAGCAACACAGCTTCCGGCTCTGCCGCAATTTCTTCCAGCGTATGGGATTCTTCTATGCAAAAGTCCCCGGCCCTGGTCCGCAACAAAAAAGTCATGCTGGCACAGGTTCCTGCAGCAGCTGCAATGTCTTCCAGTAAAGTGCGGACATAGGTGCCTTTGGAACATGCGATGTCCAGACAAAAATACGGAGGATAAAACCGGATGAGTTCCAGACGGAAAATTTCAATGGGACGTGCAGAACGCGCAAGTTCTATTCCCTGTCTGGCATATTCATACAGTTTTTTCCCATTGACTTTTAACGCGGAATACATGGGAGGAACCTGTAAAATTTTCCCCCTGAACTGTTGTAAAATTTCTTCCAACCTTGCTGCGGAAAAATCCGGAACGGGTTTTGTTTCCAACACGTTTCCTGTGTCGTCTCCGGTGTCGGTACGAATACCCAAAATCCCCTCGGCACGGTAATGCTTTGTATTTGTTGATGCGTATTCCAGAAGACGGGTCGCGTTACCGATAAAGACAGGCAGCACGCCGGCAGCATCCGGGTCCAGCGTGCCGGAATGGCCGGCCTTTTTAACTCCGTAAATTCGACGGATCCGGCTTACCACATCGTGGGATGTCATACCGGGCGGCTTGAGGACATTTACGATACCGTCCGTCATACAAACAGATCCTCAACAGCCTGCAGCACAATTTTTTCGGCTTCTTTCATCGGCGCATAAATAGAGCAGCCAGCCGCCTTTTTATGTCCGCCGCCACCGAAGGATACTGCGATTTTGGCTACGTCGATTTCTTTGGAACGGAAGCTGACACGGGTCAGATTTTCTTCCGGCTGCTTAAACAACAGGGCAATCTCCACACCTTCTATGTAACGGGGATAGGAAATAAAAGCATCCGTATCTACGTTATGATCATATAATTCCGGTGCAATCTCAATATAAGCAATCTTTCCGTCTTTTAAGAAGGTCAGCGTTTCCAGAACTTTCCGGAGCATTTCTACCTGCGACCGGGACCGTAATTCCATGTTGTCTGAAACCAGGCTGGGATTTACGCCGTGTTTCAGTAACGCAGCGGCTGTTTCCATTGTTTTGGAGGTGGTATTGGAATATTTGAATGAACCTGTATCCGTATAGATGCCTTCGTAAATACAGGTTGCGATATCTGTGGTAAACTCTGTTCCCATCTCCAGCAGCAGCGCGTAAATGATTTCAGCGGTTGCCGCAGCATCGGAATCCAGATACAGATAATCCGCAAACCGTGTATTTGTTTTATGATGATCAATATTGAGAACGGCGCCGGGCCTGACGACTTCCATGGCGTTGCCGGCCCTGTCTGCCGAACTGGCATCTATGATGACCAAAAAATCCGCTTCTATTGTTTCGTCTGCTCCAAAACGCCGGTATTCCTGAATCCCGGGAAGAAATGAATAGACAGTGGAAATATCATCGTCCACGTTCATGATTACATCTTTTCCCAGCGCACGCAGGGCATGCATAAGTGCAAGGGATGAGCCGAGTGTGTCGCCGTCAGGACTGACGTGGCTGACGATTACCAGTTTTTTTGCCGCTTTGAGCAATTCGCCGGTTTCCGCTAATGAACAGTTCTTACTCATTTTTATTTCCTTCATTCTCTTTAATCTGGCGCAGCAAGCTGTCAATATGCGCACCGTATTCAAGGGATGTATCTTTTTCCAGTATCAGTTCCGGAGCAAAGCGAAGACGGATGCGTTTTGCTATTTCGGTTCTCATGAATCCTTTCGCTTTGTTCAGTGCTTTCCACGCCTGTTCCTGCTCTTCCGCAGACCCATACAGGCTTACGAAAACTTTAGCCTGGCTCATGTCGTCTGTCAGGTCCACGCCCGTAACCGTTACCAGTTTGATACGCGGATCCTTGATGTCCAGCAAAAGCATATTGGAAATTTCGCGCTGGATGGCTTCCTGAACTTTTTCAACTCGTAATCTGGCCATAATTCACCTGTACCTTATCCCTTATGCGGGAGAAACTTCTTTCATAACATAAACTTCAAACTGGTCATTCTCTTTGATATCGTGGAATTTGGCCAGCGTGATACCGCATTCGTAGCCGGCAGCCACTTCTTTTACATCGTCCTTGAAGCGGCGCAGGGATTCCATCTCATCCTCGGCAATGACAATACCGTCACGCACCACACGGATTTTGGCGTTGTTGGTAACTTTGCCTTCCGTTACGTAGCAGCCGGCAATGATCATCTTGGAAATCGTGATGACCTGACGGACCTCTACGCGGCCGATAACGTCTTCTTCAAATTTGGGAGCCAGCATACCTTTGATGGCAGCTTCCACGTCATTGATGGCATCATAGATGACGCGGTACGGACGGATATCCACTTTTTCGCTTTCCGCAATCTTGCGGGCATTCGCATCCGGGCGCACATTGAAACCGATAATTAATGCATTGGCTGCAGAAGCAAGCATAACGTCCGATTCATTGATGGCGCCTACGCCGGAATGAACCACAGTCACTTTAACTTCTTCGTTCTGAATCTTGACGAGAGAAGCGCACAACGCTTCCACAGAACCCTGAACGTCCGCTTTGACAACGATATTCAGTTCCTTCAGTTCGCCTTCTTTGATGCGGCTGAAAATGTCATCCAGAGATACCTTGGCGGCTTTCTGCTGTTCCGCTTTTGCTTTGGCGATGCGTTTTTCCGCTACACCGCGGGCAATCTTTTCATCCGCTGCATCCAGGATATCACCAGCCTGGGGTACTTCGTTCAGACCTAATACTTCTACCGGTGTGGAAGGACCGGCTTTGCGGACTTTTTCGCCACGGTCGTTAATCAGGGCGCGCACCCGTCCATGGGCGGTTCCTGCAATAATATAGTCGCCAATGGTCAGCGTACCGCGCTGTACCAATACAGTGGCAACCGGTCCGCGGCCTTTATCCAGTTTTGCTTCAACAATGGTACCGTGAGCAGGCAGTTTCGGATTGGCTTTCAGTTCTTTTACTTCTGCTACCAGAAGAATCATTTCCAGCAAATCGTCAATGCCCTGATGGGAATGTGCGGAAACGGGAACCATAATGGTATCGCCGCCCCAGTCTTCCGGAATCAGTTCCATCTCGGAAAGCTGCTGCTTTACGTGTTCCGGATTCGCAGCCGGTTTATCCATTTTGTTGATGGCAACAATAATAGGCACTCCGGCCGCTTTGGAATGGTTGATTGCTTCCACGGTCTGGGGCATTACGCCGTCGTCCGCCGCTACTACCAAAACTGAGATGTCCGTGCACTGTGCGCCTCTGGCACGCATGGCTGTAAACGCTTCATGGCCCGGCGTATCAAGGAACGTAATCTTCTTTCCGCCGGTAGTTACGGTATAGGCGCCGATATGCTGGGTAATGCCGCCGGCTTCACGGGCTGTAACATGCGTTTTGCGGATTGCGTCCAGCAACGAGGTTTTACCGTGGTCAACGTGGCCCATAACGGTAACAACCGGAGGACGAACAACCTGTTCTGCCGGATCGTCTTCGATTTCGGGAATTTCGGTAGGATCTTCTTCCGGCGGTAACGGCTGTACATCGACACCGAATTCGTTGCCGACCAGTGTTGCTGTATCAAAATCAATATCCTGATTGATTGTCACCATTTCTCCTAACAGGAAGAGGCTCTTGATGACTTCCGCAACTTCCCGTTTGATCATCTTCGCAAATTCCTGCACGTTGATAGATTCAGCAATCTGCACCATGGTAGGACGTACCACAGTGATATGCTGTTCATTGCGTACAGGAGCACCGGTTTTGGATTTCAGATGCTTTGTGGGACGCATATGGTCTGCGCTGCGCATCGGTCTGCTGTCACGGGAAGCATAGGAACCTTTCAACTGTTTTTCGTGCTTTTTATTATACTTTTCCCGGCTTTCTTTACCGCGCGGAATCTCTTCAAAAGTACCGGCAGGTTTTTTAGCCGTGTTATTGTTGCGGTTTCCCGGGCGGTTTCCACCAAATTTATTTCCCTGATTTGCGTCTTTATCTTTATTAAAGCCCTGACCCTGGCGATTGAAACCCTGGCCCTGACCTTGTCCCTGACGGTCGCCCCGGTTAAAGTTCTGTCCCTGGCGGTTGAAGCCCTGGCCCTGACCTTGTCCCTGACGGTCGCCCCGGTTAAAGTTCTGTCCCTGGCGGTTGAAGCCCTGACCCTGACCTTGTCCCTGACGGTCGCCCCGGTTAAAGTTCTGTCCCTGGCGATTGAAGCCCTGGCCCTGCCCTTGTCCCTGACGGTCGCCCCGATTATAGTTCTGTCCCTGGCGGTTGAAGCCCTGGCTCTGGTTTTGTCCCTGACGGTTAAAATCACGATTCGGATTGGGACGATTTACATTTCCCTGCGAGGACGTGGGACGGTTTTGGGGACCTCTGTTCAGATTGGCGTTCAGGTTACGTTCTCCCGTAACCTGTCCTGTACCGGCCGGTTTTTCTGCCGCCTTTGCAGGTGTTGCAGCAGAGCCGAATCCTTTTTCCGTTTTCGTCCCCTTGTTGTCTGCATTAATATGATTCGGCGCGTTGCGATATTTATTCTTTCCGTCATTATTAACTGTCTGATTCTGCGGAACTGCAGCCCGGTTTTCCGGTTTATTTTCCGTAGAAACAGGCTTAACCGCTTTGTCCCTTTGCAGGGCATTATGCGTAATCGTGCTTTTGCCCTCCGCATTGGTTTCAACAGTCATAATGATAGGTTTGACGATCATAGAAGGCCGCTCCGTTTTTTCCGGCCTTGGTTTTGCCGGAGACGAAGTGGCTGCAGGTTTTGCTTTTTCAGCACTTCCTGAAGCTTGCGGCTTTTCCGTTTTGTGTACAGCCTGTGGTTGTTCCTGTTTTACGGCTTTTTTGGAAAACGCTGCATGAATAATGGCAACGTCACTTTCTTCCACACTGCTGAAATTTGTCTTGGTTATATTATGTTTAGCCAGTAATTCTATGATTTCAGGACTTTTTACTCCGTATTCTTTTGCAATCTCAAAAATTCGTTTCTTCCCCATTCAGCTACCTCCAGCTTATATCACACGTTCCACTTTTTCATAATCAATCCGGCAAACCCTTTATCCAGTACAGCAACCGCTGCCCGGGGGGCTTTCCCGATGCAGAGACCTAACGCAGTCCGCTGCATACAGAAGACAACAGGTACAGATGCTTTTTCTGCCAGGAACTTCAGCTCTTTTACCGTATTGGGAGCTGCATCCGTAGCAATGACAAGAAGCATTGCCTTGCCATCAGACAAGGCATCTTTCACACCCAGATCCCCGGAGGAAAGTTTACCGGCTTTCTGCGCCAGGCCTAACGCGCCTGCCACATCTTTCTCACTCATGTTTCATTTCCTCCAGAAGTTTTTTATACACATCATCATTTACCTGTTTTTCCAGGGCCTTTTCCAGCCGGTGCGCCTTGTACGCTTTGGTTATGCATTCCTTATCCGGACATACATAAGCGCCGCGGCCGGCTTTTTTGCCGGTCAGGTCTAACGAGATGTCTCCTTCGGGAGAACGGACAACGCGAATCAGTTCCTTTTTGGACTTCATCTCACCACAGCCGACGCATTTCCGCTGTGGGATTTTTTTTACTTTCACGCTTCTTCACCGCTCCCTTCCTGGACATCCTCATCAGTATTTACTTCAGATTCCGGTTTGATATCTATTTTCCAGCCGGTCAGTTTGGCTGCCAGACGGGCATTTTGTCCTTCTTTGCCAATGGCCAGCGAAAGCTGGTAATCAGGAACAACAACCCAGCAGATTTTTTCTGTTTCACTGGCAACTGCGCTGATAACCTGGGCAGGTGACAACGCGTTAGCCACATATTGTGCCGGGTCCACATTAAATTTAACAATATCGATTTTTTCACCGCGCAATTCATTTACGATATTCTGCACCCGCATTCCTTTGTGCCCTACACAGGAGCCTACGGGATCTACTTTTTCATCGTTGGAGAAAACGGCAATCTTGGAACGCATTCCGGCCTCTCTTGCGATGGATTTTAATTCAACGACACCATCATGGATTTCCGGAACTTCCAGTTCAAACAACCGTTTTAACAGACCGGGATGCGTGCGGGACAGCATGATTTGAGGACCTTTTCCGGTCTTTTTAACTTCGATGATGTAGAACTTCATCCGGTCGTGGGGAAGATACCGTTCTCCGGGAACCTGTTCATTTGCCATTAACAGGCCTTCTGTTGCACCCAGATCAACATATACGGTTCCGCGTTCCACACGTTGGATCGATCCGTTTACAATATCATCCTCACGTTCCGAAAACTTATCGTAGACCATGTTCCGTTCCGCTTCCCGAATGCGCTGCATGATGATCTGCTTGGCATTCTGGACTGCAACACGGCTGAAGTTTTTCGGGAACACTTCCTGTTCCACAATATCGCCCAAAATATAGTTGGGATTGATTTTAATGGCTTCTTCCAGTGAAATTTCGTCGTGAGGTTTCACTACCTGTTCCACGATTCTGCGCTGTTCAAAAACGTGAAACTCACCGGTGGATTTTGACATTTCTACCCGTACGTTCTGGGAACTGTCATAATTCTTTTTGTATGCGCTTACCACGGCTTCTTCCACAGCCTGAAACAATATATCCGAATTAATGCCCTTTTCCTTTCCTAATGCTTCAATTGCCTGTACGAACTCTGAACTCACTTTTCTAATTCCTCCTTAAAAATCAATATGTGGTCTGATTACCGCAATCAGTTTACGTTCGATTCGAATCGGATTCTTTTCTTCTTTGCCTTTTATAATCCGTTTCAATTCTATATCTGTTTCGGAATGGGAAAGCAGAATGCCCGTCAGTTCTTTATTGCCGTCAAACGGTGAAAAGAACTGAACATCCACCTTCTTACCGTAATTCCCTGTAAAATCCTTATCTTTCTTTAACGGGCGGTCAATGCCGGGGGAAGAAACCTCCAGATAATATTTTTCTTTAATGGGGTCCCTGTCATCCAATACTTCTGCCAGTTTTTCACTTACAAACTGACAATCATCTATTTCGATGCCTTCCGGTTTGTCAATAAAGATACGAAGATACCAGTCTTTCTCACGCACATATTCCACATCTACCAGCATAAGATCTGTATCTTTCAGTATAGGCATGACCAGTTCTGTTATAAACTTCTCCACTTCCTCACGTTTCATGGCTTCACTCCCCGCTTAGCATATTCCAATATAACGAAAGAGCGGGTTTTGCGCCCACTCTTTCTCATTACTTCATAAATTTTCTTTACATATTATAACATTAAAAAACATAATTGCAAAGTGTTTTTAGAAGAATCTTTGCTGTAACGCGCATTTAGTTAAAAAACTGCGCTTTATCTCTGGTATTACGGCCTTTTGACCGTCGTAACCAACAGGTCAGGAAAAACTGAACAGGTCCATCTGATTGCTTACCGGCAAATCGCCAAGAGCGCCGTAATCCGCCAGCGCATCCAGGGCCGTCTGCCCCACATGTCCAAGCTCCTCTTCTTCCGGCAGCAGTTCTTCACGTCTTGCAATCTTATCCGTAATATTCTGCTCTGTCTGCCGGCAGCAGGAAAGCAGGTCTTCCTGAGAAATAAAATCACGGGGATTGTTTTTTACCGTTAAGGAAAGCGTCCTGGCCACACCTTTGCCAACACCCGGCAGACAGCATAACGGTATGCGGATTCCCTTTTCATCTTCCGGACGGAACTGATAGGCGTGAGATTTGTATAAATCAATGGGATAAAAAACAAATCCCCTTGCCAGCATTTCCAGAATCAACTGCAGATAAACGACGTTGTCTTTATCTACGGCTTTGGCTTCTTTTCCCTGCAACTCGACATTCTTTATATATTGCCGGATAAAGGATTCCCCTTTGGCAATGTATGTGGCGTCCACGTCAGCACGCTGTGAAAAATACGCGGCGTAATATGCAAGCGGGTGATGCACTTTACAGTAAGCAATCCGATATGCATTCAGTACATACGCCACGGCATGGGCTTTCGGGAACAGGTACTGGACAGTCTCGCAGGATTTCATATACCAGTCAGGCACATGGGCTTTTTCCATTGCTTCCTTCATTGCGGGTTCCAAGCCTTTTTTTGCTGCTTTTCCTTTACGGACATACTCCATGGTTTTAAAAGCAAGTGCCGGATCTACACCTTTTGCAATTAAAGAAGTCATCACGTCATCCCGCGTGGAAATGGTCTGCTCTACCGGGTGACCGGATTCTATCAGATCTTTGGCATTGCCGATCCACACATTGGTGCCGTGGGAATAACCGGATACCCTGACAATGTCGCTGAACAGCTTCGGCTTCAGTTCATGGATCATGTCCAGGGTAAAACGGGTCCCGCATTCCGGTATGCCCAGTGTCCCTACGTTTGTTCCAATCTGTTCCGGAGTGACCCCCAGTTTTTCTGTTGAGGAAAAGATAGACATGGTGTCCGGATCCCCGACGGGAATATCCATCGCGTTAATACCGGTGAATTCTTCCAGACGTTTGATCATCGTCGGGTCAACATGACCCAGAATATCCAGTTTTACCAGGCGATCGTTGATGGAATGGTAATCGTAGTGCGTCGTAATAATATTGCTGTTTTTATCATCGGCAGGATGACTCATAGGGGTGATATAGTGGATATCCATATCCCTCGGGATAACCATGATTCCCGCAGGATGCTGCCCTGTTGTACGTTTTACCCCGTTCAGACCGGCAATAAAACTTTCCACATATGCCGGATGCGCCGGAATATTATGTTCTTCAAAATATTTTTTTGCATAAGACCATGCGGTTTTCGGCGCTATCGTAGCAATAGTTCCGGCCCGGCAGACATTATCGCGCCCAAACAGCTCTTCCGTATATTTATGGGCCCTGTGCTGATATTCATCAGAAAAATTTAAATCGATATCCGGAACTTTGTCGCCATGGAATCCCATAAATACAGCAAAAGGAATATTGTGACCGTCACGGGCCATATCGGTTCCGCATTCCGGACAGTTCTTGGGAGGAAGATCAAATCCGCTGGCATATTCATTGTGTTCAAAAAATTCAGTGTGCCGGCATTTCGGGCAACGGTAATGAGGTATTAAGGGATTGACTTCCGTAATGTCCGTCATGCAGGCAACAAAGCTGGAGCCCACAGAACCCCGGGAACCAACCAGATATCCTTCATCCATGGAATGCTTTACCAGTTTATGGGCAATCTCATACAAAACGGCATACCCGTGACCGATGATTGCATCCAGTTCCATCTTCAGCCGGTCTTCTACAACCTTCGGCAACGTATCTCCATAATAACGATGCGCTTTCTCATAACTCTTTCTTTCAATTTCTTCTTCGGCACCGGATATGGCAGGAGAATACAGCTGGTCACGGTCCGGAACCGGTTTGAGCCGGCAGATCTGGTCCGCAATTTTATTTGGATTGGTCACACAGATTTCGTAAGCGGTTTCTTCATCAAAATACGTGAACTCCGCAAGCATTTCTTCTGTTGTGCGGAAATACAGGGGCGCCTGCATATCCGCATCATTATATCCCTGGCTGTATTGCAGGATGGCGCGCGTCTTGGCATCTTCCGGGTTAAGGAAATGGGAATCACAGGTTGCCACACAAAGTTTTCCCAGTTTCTTTGCCAGCCGGTAAATCAGCTTATTGTGTTCGATCAGCTGGTCATGGGTAAAACGCCCTTCCCGTTCCAGAAACGCGTTATTGCCAAGCGGCTGTATTTCAAGATAATCGTAAAAGTCAGCAATTTTCAGTAATTCTTCTTCTGACTTTCCCTGTTCCACCGCCTGATAGAGTTCACCGATCTCACAGGCACTGCCTAACAGAAGGCCGTCCCGAAGTTCTTCCAGTATGCTGCGGGGAATTAACGGACGGGCCCGAACCCCTGTCCCGTTCTGATAACTAAGATGAGACAGCGTAACTAATTTGTATAAATTACGTAGCCCGGTATAGTTTTTTGCCAGAAGAATAATATGATTGGAACGGATTTTTTGCGTATGCGGCAGTCCTTCCCGCAAAATTTCTCCGTTTTCATCACTGGTCAGGTAACCTTCACAACCGTAAATAAGCTTAAGGTCACTGCCAGCATCCTCTACCGCATCCTGACAAAACGGAAATGCCTGTATCACACCATGATCTGTAATGGCCAGCGCTTTATGACCAAATCGGATTGCAGTCTTAACCAGGTCTGCCATTGGCGTGATAGCATCCAGCTTGCTCATTTTTGTGTGGCAATGCAGTTCCACCCGTTTGACAGGGGCATGATCTTCTCTTTGCCGGACTTCTATCTTCTTAATGGCAATCGGTGTAAACGTCATGGCCTCATGATTATACTGATCCGGTTCTGCATTTCCAAGCAACTGCAACTCTGTGCCGGCTTTCAGCTGTTTTTTAAACTCGTTCCCTTCCTCACGGTCATCAAAGAAAACTTTTACATAGATGCCGCCGTCTGCATCGATAATATTAAATAAAACCAGTAAACGGGAAGAATCTTTATTCCGTCCCCGAACTTCCCGTTCAGCAAAAGCGACAAGTTTATCATCTTTATCCCGCTGTGTGCCGATATGTCCCTGAATCACAATGTGGCGGCGGGCTTCCGTCAATTCGTTCAGCGGAATGACAGTATCCGCTTTAAAATTTTTACCAAACAGGCATCCGTCCGCAAACTTTTTCCCATACAAGGCATTGTAGGCCTGCATATAGGTTTCGTCTTCTTCGATATTAGAATCAAACCCGCAATCTGCATCCGGAGGCGGTTCTTCTGCAGGAACATCCGGGTAATATCCTGCTTCCGGCGCATTTCCTTCGGCAGTCGGATTGTTATCCTTCTGTTCAGTTTCTATGGCAGTGGGATCGTTATCCTTCCGTACTTCCGAATCAGGAAGCGGGACCGAACCGGTTTCCTGTTCCGGTTTCTTCCAGCACAGATTTTTTAAATTGAAATAATTAATAATTTGGCCCGTCAGCGCATCCGGCAGCCGGGAATCTATCGATTCTGAATGAGTATACTCCAATTCCCAGCTGTTATCTGCTTCATCAATCCAAATTTTACTGATACTGATTTTTTTCAAATCAGCAATCAAATCCTCATGTAAAGAAAAAGTGCGGAAAAAAGACCGCATTTTTTCCGCATCAGGTTCCAAATAAAAAGAGGGTTTCATATGTCTTCCTCATAAAAAACTATCCAACATTCTCAATTGATTGGATTCCTTCAATCTGCTGCAGTCCGTCCATAATCATTCCCAAATCCAAATCTTTATTAAATTTAAGATATAATTCCAGTACAACTTTATCACTTAAGGTACTGTTCTGGACATTGATGGTTTTGACTTTTACGTCATTTTGGGCAAGAAAGGTTGCAACCCGCGCAACGGTCCCAGGGATATTAGCTGTGACAACCCGTATATATTTCCTGTCGGATTTACTGCTGGCAACAGCAAACCGTTTTTCAACGCTGTGAAATGTGGTCAGCGTGATAAACGTAATCAATGTAGCTGCTGCTCCTATGGAATACATGCCGGCCCCGGTAGCCAGGCCTATGGCGGAAATCATCCAGAGACTGGCGGCTGTAGTAAGTCCGCGCACCGTGATTCCTTCGTGCAAAATTGTACCGGCGCCCAGAAAGCCGATGCCGCTTACCACCTGTGCGGCAATTCGGGCGGAATCACGGTTTCTGGGATACTCAAGAGGAACAACATCATAGCCTTCAAAGCCATACATGGACACCAGCATGATCAGGGCAGACCCCGCACATACCAGAATATGTGTACGAAATCCTGCCGGCCGGTCGCCGCTGCCCCGTTCCATACCGACGACACCGCCAAATAAGGCGGCAAGCAGAAGGCGAATTACCATTTCACCCTGGATGGTGTTCACAAAACTACTCAGCCAAGTATCCATTTCTATCACCCCGGTACTCATTATTACAGGTATTTCAGTAAAAGCTTCAGGAAACACGGATTAATTCGTCTGTATGAATCAGCGTCTCCCTTATACCGATTTTTTCAGTTCTTCCAGTACAGTCCTGATTCCGGCAACAAAATCATCTGCAGGCAGCATCTGTACATTTCCGGTCTTGCGGGCCTTTACTTCAATCTGCCCGTTATCCAACGTCTTTTTGCCGATTACCACGCGAACAGGATAACCGATCAGGTCGGCATCTTTAAATTTGACGCCGGGACGTTCGTCACGGTCATCCAGAATCACTTCGATACCGGCTTTCTTAAGTTCGTTGTAAATCGCAAACGCTTTTTCTTTAACGGCTTCGTCTTTGATGTTGATAGGTACAACAATGACATGGTACGGTGCGATTTCCACCGGCCAGATAATGCCGTCCTTATCGTTATTCTGTTCTACGGCAGCCGCCATGGTACGGCCCACACCGATGCCGTAACAGCCCATGTACATCGGATTTGCCTTGCCGTTTTCATCCAAATAGGTCGCGTTCAGTTTTTCGCTGTATTTTGTGAACAGTTTGAATACCTGTCCTACTTCAATGCCGCGCGCTTTGGCAATTTTTCCGCCGCACCGCGGGCAGGGATCCCCCTCCTGCATCAGACGGATATCGGCAACAAACGCCGGTGTGAAATCACGTCCCGGGTTCACATTAATAAAATGATATCCCTCTTCATTGGCGCCGCAGCAGAAATTGTGCATCTTCATTACGGACTGATCACAGACAACAATGGCCTTTTCCGGATCGATTCCGCAGGGGCCCATGTAACCGCCTGCAGTTCCTGCCGCTTCCAACAGTTCGGCGGGAGCCATTTCCAGTTGGTTGACGCCGCAGGTGTTGATGACTTTGATATCATTGACTTCGTGATCGCCCCGTACAAAGCAGAGGATCAGTCCTTTTTCGCTCTGGTACGCAACCGCTTTTACCGATTTTTCTACAGGTGATTTTAAATATGCACAGACATCCGCAATGGTTTTGCAGTCCGGTGTAGCAACTTTTTCTTTCGGAAGTTCTGCTTCGGCAGAGGCTTCAATCAGATTCAGTTCAGCCTTTTCCGTATCCGCTGCGTAATCGCACTGCGTGCAGTAGCTGATCTCCGCTTCCCCGGAATCTGCCAGAACCATAAATTCATGGGAACCGCTGCCGCCGATGGCGCCGCTGTCTGCTTCTACCGGACGGAACGTAAGACCGCAGCGGGTGAAGATCTTGCTGTATGCATCGTACATATCCTGATACGATTTATTCAGTCCTTCTTCATCTTTGTCAAAGGTGTAGGCGTCTTTCATGATAAATTCACGGCTGCGCATCAGACCAAAACGGGGACGGCGTTCGTCACGGAATTTATCCTGGATCTGATACAGGGAGAGAGGCAGCTGCCGATATGAATTCACGTCCATATGAGCCAGCGTCGTGATCATTTCTTCATGGGTAGGTCCCAGACAGTAATCGTGTCCGTGCCGGTCTTTCAGACGCCACATCTCCGCCCCGTATACGTCCCAGCGTCCGCTCTGCTGCCAGATTTCAGCAGGCTGTACGATCGGCATCAGGATTTCCTGGGAGTCAATGGCATTCAGTTCTTCCCGGATAATCGTTTCAATTTTTTGCAGGACACGCTGTGCCAGCGGCAGATAGGAATACATGCCGGTAGCGGATTTTCTCATATAACCGGCCCGCAGCATCAGTTTATGGCTGGGAATTTCTGCTTCTGCCGGAACTTCACGTAAGGTAGGTGCGTATAATTTGCTGACTAACATTTATTGATTCTCCCTTTCAACTAAAATTTTATCAATTTCATCGAACAATTCATTTACAAGGCAAGCTTCCGGAACTTTTTTAATAACCTGTCCTTTACGGAAGACAAGGCCTTCCCCTTTGCCGCCGGCAATGCCTACATCGGCTTCCCTGGCCTCGCCGGGACCGTTTACGATACAGCCCATGACTGCAACGCTGATGGGTTCCTTAATATCTGCCAGCCTTGCTTCCACAGCAGCTGCCAGTTTTTCCAGATCAATGCTGGTACGTCCGCAGGTCGGGCAGCTGATCAGTGTCGGGCCATACGAACGCAGGCCTAAGGATTTTAATATTTCAAAACCAACCTTCACCTCATTTACCGGATCACCGGTCAGTGAAACTCTGATTGTATCGCCAATGCCCTCTGCGAGTAACGTGCCGATTCCTACTGCAGATTTAATGATTCCGGAATTCACCGTACCGGCTTCCGTGATCCCCACATGTAACGGATAATCACACTGGGATGCCAGAAGTCTGTAAGCCGCCAGCGTAAGAGGAACGTCATGACATTTCAGGGATATCTTTATATTGCGATAATCCATCTCTTCCAGAATACGGATGTGCCTCCAGGCCGCTTCCACTAAAGCCTCTGCCGTGGGATGACCGTATGTTTCCAATAAGTCTTTCGGCAGAGAACCGGCATTTACGCCGATACGGATCGGAATGTTTTTCGGTTTGGCAGCTTCTACTACTGCTTTAACCTTTTCGGTTCCGCCGATATTACCGGGATTCAGTCGGAGTCCGTGTACGCCGGATTCAATGGCCTGCAGGGCGAGCCGGTAATCAAAATGGATGTCAGCAATGACTGGTATGGGGCTGCCTTGCACAATCTCTTTTAACGCCAGGGCTGCATCCATATCCGGTACCGCGCAGCGTATTATATCACAGCCGGCATCTGTCAGTTTATGAATCTGTTCCAGCGTAGCCTTGGCATCCTGGGTTTTGGTATTAGTCATAGATTGGACGGCGATAGGAGCATCTCCGCCAACCGCAACTGGTCCGACATAAATTTGCCGGGTAGTTCTACGTTTCATGGGTCACCTTCCAAATAAGTTTTACGGTTTATCACCGCGTCAGATCTTTAAACGTTGCAAAAATGGTAAGAGCCAGGATCATCGCCACACCGACTTTCTGGATATTCTGCATGGCTGTTTTCCCAAGCTTATGCCCGGTCACTGCTTCAATCAGCAGAATCAGAAAATGACCGCCATCCAGCGCAGGCAGTGGCAACAGGTTGATGATGGCCAGATTCAGACTCAGCATAGCCGTAAACTGCATAAGCCTGTCAAAACCTTTATGGGCCACTTCGCCGGCCATCTTTGCCACTCCCACCGGTCCGGAAAACTCCGCTTTGGTTTTTCCTGTTACCATATGGTACAGCGAAGCATACATGTTTTTAATAATATTCTTTGTGGCAGATACAGAAGCGACAGCAGCCTGGACAGGAGTAAGCCGGACGTTCTTCAGCGAAGATACCACACCGATAAACGGTTTCCCTGTTTCCGGATTCACTCCGGGCGTAACTGTGATTGTCAGCTTTTCCGTATCCCTTTGAATTTCAAATGGGATGGGCTGCATTCCGGAATCCGCTATATTCTTCCGTATATCCAGCCATTCATGAACCGGTTTTCCGTTAATAGACAGGATCCGGTCCCCTTCTTTCAAACCGCTTTGTTCCGCCGGGTACCCTTCAATAATCTGCCCTAATACCGGCTTCTTCTCCGGTACATCCATGCCAAAGGCAAGAAAGAGACCGAAAAAGATCACTACCGGCAAAAGTATATTCATCAGGGAGCCGGCCAAAATCACCAGCATCCGTGACGTAACGGGTTTAGCATTAAAGCCACGCTCCGGATCGTCCGGATCGTCCGGATCCATGCCTGCTATTTTATTATAACCGCCTAACGGAATCATGCGCAGCGAGTACAGGGTTTCGCCCTCCTGCTGCTGATAAATGTTAGGTCCGAATCCGATAGAGAATTCTTCCACCTTCATCCCTGTTAACTTGGCAGTAATGAAATGCCCGAATTCATGAACCGTAACTAAAATGCCAAATACAAAAATACAAGCCAATATCGTTAACAAAAGCAAATCTCCTTATTTATAAAAACCTGTTACGTGTTCCCGGCTGCTGAAAATTCTGTCAGCATCGTATTCTCACGCTGTCATTATCTCACTCATCCGTAACCTTATAAAATCCACCCGGGCAAAGAGTATCCTACTGATGCTGAATCAAAATCCTTGTCATTAAACGCACATTTTGATCAGTCTCTTCAATTTCATCCAGACAGGGATGCGGAATCGGAATATGGGAATTTACTACTCGTCTTACAATATCCGGTATATCCAGATACGCAATTTTTCCGTCCAAAAACGCCGTTACGCACTCTTCATTCGCCGCATTAAACGCGCAAGGCAGACTGCCGCCCGCTTTGCCGCATTCGATAGCAATCTGCAGGGACGGAAACGCTTCCCTGTCGGGGGCTTCAAAGGTCAGGGTACCGCATTTTATCAAATCAAGCTGGCCAAAGCTGCAATCATATCGTTGCGGATAGGAAAGCGCGTATTGAATCGGGAGTTTCATATCGGGAATGCCCAGCTGGGCAATCACGGCGCCGTCATTAAACTCTACCAGGGAATGGACAATGCTCTGCGGATGGATCACGACTTCAATCTTTTCATAGGGCATATTGAACAGCCAGTGGGCTTCCATTACCTCCAGACCCTTATTGGCCAATGTCGAACTGTCGATGGTAACCTTTTTCCCCATGCTCCAGTTGGGATGCTTCAGGCACTGCGCAAGCGTAACCTGTTTCAGTTCATCTTTTGTTTTTCCCCGGAACGGTCCGCCGGACGCAGTTAAAATCAGTTTTTTTACTTCACTGGACCTGTTTTCCGTTTCTGTAAATGTCAGACACGGATGATACCCTCCGCGAAGGGACTGGAATATGGCACTGTGTTCGCTGTCTACAGGCAGCAGGTTCACGTGATTCTCCTTTACCGCCTCCATTACAATATGACCGGCAGCTACCAGGGTCTCCTTATTCGCAAGGGCTATATCCTTACCTGCATTAATGGCCGCCAGTGTCGGACGCAATCCTGCATATCCAACCATAGCGCCCAGTACGGTATCAACTTTTTCATACGTTGCGGCAGCAAGCAAACCTTCCTGTCCGCTTAAAATTTCGGTTTTCCCATGATATTGTTTCTGCAGTTTGTCAGCGGCTTTTTTATCTGTCAATACAGCCAGATCCGGATGATACAGTTCAATCTGCTGCAGCATCAGGTCCACATTCCGGTGAGCCGCCAAAACACGAATCTTCAGTTGTTCCGGATTGGCAGCTGCTACTTCCAGCGTTTGCCGGCCAATGGAACCTGTACTTCCAAGCACAGAAATATTTTTCATTATGAACTCCTGTTGCGCCGATTATTCACCTGCAGAAAGCAGGGCAATAATCAGCGTATATAGCGATTCTGACAATCTAAGGAAACACTGACTAATCAGCTTCTCCCTAAATCCCCATGAATTTCATTACATAATAGACGGCCGGTACTGCAAAAAGCAGACTGTCGAAACGGTCTAACACGCCGCCGTGGCCGGGGAAAAAGTTACCGGAATCCTTAATCTCAAAGGAACGCTTCAGAATGGATTCAATCAAGTCTCCTACCGGAGCAAAAAACGCTACTGTCAATCCCAGTATCAGCGCAGAAACCAGACCGCTATGTAAGCCGTGATATGCAATTCCTGCGGTTACCGTAATAGAAAAGACAAAGCCTGCCGCTGCGCCTTCCATGGATTTTTTAGGACTCACGGAACAAAACCGGTGTTTGCCCAGAGCCATGCCAAAAAAATACGCGAAAGTATCGCTGGCCCAGGTACCTAACAGTACCATCCACAAAGCCAGTTCGCCCTGGGAAAAAACAAATCCCAAAAACTGAAAACTGTTTGCAGAATAATCCCGCATGAGCGGAATATGTGCAAACAATAACCCTACATATAATAAGGCCATCAGCGAATTGGATACGTGCAGGGGCCAGTTCGTTTCGCCGCAGTTGCAATGCCGCCAGAGCCCTTCAATCAAAATGCCTAAGACCGCAAATGTCAAAACAGGTAAAAAATATTCCGTTTTGCCAACTCCAGCTGCCGCAACAAGCAGCATAGACGGAAGCAAAGACGTCAGTATATACGTATGAACATCTTTGGATCCGGCCATTCTGGCATATTCTCTCCAGGCAGCCGCAGCCAAAATAAAAACAGCGGCAGCAAAAAACAATCCGCCCTTGGTTACCAGAAAAACAGCAATCGGAATCCCGACTATTGCCGTCAAAATACGTTTTAACAAAATAATCCAACCTTTGTGTTATTTTTGGACAAGCCCGCCAAACCGGCGCTCCCGTTTCTGATATACTTTAATGGCTTCCACCAGCATATCCGGGGTAAAATCAGGCCAGAAAACCTGGGTCGTCCAAATTTCCGAATAGGCAATCTGCCATAATAAAAAATTGCTGACCCGCAGGTCCCCGCCTGTTCGGATCAACAAATCCGGTGACGGAAGCCCCTGGGAATATAAATTATTTTCAAATACGGAAGCATCAATGTCTTCAATCTTCAGGGAACCATCCGCAACCTGCTGTGCAATGGATCTGACCGCATGCAGGATTTCCGCCTGTCCTCCGTAATTAATTGCAAGATTTAAAATAATTCCTGTATCGTTTTTTGTTTCTTCGATGGCATGATCCATCTTTTCTTTTACAACCTCAGGAAGCCCCTGTCTCGAACCCATGAAGCGTACCTGAACATTGTTTTCCTTAAATTCCTCAATTTCAGAAGTAAGATACCGGCTTAACAGCTCCATAATAAAATGGACTTCCGTTACAGGACGTTTCCAGTTTTCTGTAGAAAAGGCGTACGCTGTAATCGCCTTAATGCCCAGAGTGTCAGCAGCCCGTACAATCGTTTTCAGCGTTTCGGCACCTACTTTATGGCCTTGTGTACGAATCTTTCCCCGGGCTTTGGCCCAGCGTCCGTTACCGTCCATGATAATTGCGATATGCCGGGGAATATTATCCATATCCAGACCGTCAACATTCATGGTGACTTTGGCAGGCATGGAACGGACAGGTTTTAAAAACAAAGAATTAAACATAAATAAACATCCTTGTACGTAAAGAAAAATGTGCCTCCCCTCCTGTCGGAACAGAAGGGGAGTTTTTTCAAGAAATTATTCCTGAGAAATAGCGCCAACCGGGCAGTTTGCTGCGCATGCGCCGCATTCTACACATTCGTCAGCAGTGATCTGATATTTGCCTTCACCGTCTTCTTTCGGTGCGCCAACGGGGCAAGTGCTGGCACAAGTGCCGCAGCCTACGCAAGCGTCAGTATCAATTTTGTAAGCCATACTCGAGCACCTCCTTTCTCCTCTTCATAATAGTACTCAAAAGTATTTTATGGTCAGCCAGCTCCTGCTGCCTGACAACATATTCTTCCATAAGGCAATTCTCTATAGTATCATGCCGGTAAGCGGAAGAAATACGTACAACCTGATAATCCCAGCCAGACGCCGACAACAGTTTTTCTGCTTCATGCAGAGGCAGGGCTACAACATCCGGCATCGGTTACACTTCCATAATTTCTTTTTCTTTTGCCTCGATTACTTTGTCGATTTCTTTCATCATTTTATCCGTCAGTTTCTGTGCCTTGTCCTGACCGTCTTTCGAATCGTCTTCCGTAATCTCTTTCGCCTTTTCAGCCTTTTTGATACCTTCAATAATATCGCGGCGCATATTGCGAATACTTACGCGAGCTTCTTCTGTACGTTTATTGGCAGTTTTTACCAGTTCTTTTCTGCGTTCTTCTGTCAGCTGAGGCAGATTTAACCGAATGACAGAGCCGTCAGTGTTGGGATTCAGTCCCAGATCCGATGTCATAATTGCCTTGGATATGGCTTTGATCATGGTCTTCTCCCAGGGAGTGATTACGATCATGCGGGGTTCAGGTACGCCAATATTGGCAACCTGATTAATCGGAGTCGGAGTTCCGTAATAATCCACCGTAATTTTATTCAGCAGTGCCGGAGTTGCTCTTCCGGCCCGGAGACCTGCCAGATCTTCCCGAAGAAAAGAAATTGTTTTCTTCATTTTCTCTTCGTTGTTTGTTAAAAGTTCCTCAATTGTCGCCATAATCATTTACCTCCTACCGTTGTGCCGGTGACTGTTCCCAGTGCGGCTTTCAGGATATTACCCTGTTTTTCGATATTAAAAACTATAATCGGGATCTTATTATCCATACACAGGCTGATCGCCGTTGTATCCATCACGCTTAAATGTTTGTTGATAACATCAATATAATCAAGATAATCAAACTTCTTTGCTTCCGGATGGGTGGCGGGGTCTGCATCGTATACACCGTCTACCCCATTCTTTCCCATCAGGATGGCATCCGCTTCAATTTCTGCAGCCCGAAGTGCCGCTGTAGTATCTGTAGAAAAGTAAGGATTTCCGGTACCGGCCGCAAAAATGACCACCCGTTCCTTTTCCAAATGACGAACGGCCCTGCGACGAATATACGGCTCCGCGATCTGACGCATTTCAATGGCCGTCTGCACCCGTGTCGGTACACCGATCTGCTCCAGTGCATCCTGCAGCGCCAGCGAATTAATTACCGTAGCCAGCATTCCCATATAATCTGCTGTAGCACGGTCCATACCTTTATTAGCACCGGACAGGCCGCGCCAGATATTGCCGCCGCCGTTTACTACTGCGATTTCCAGTCCGTAGTCCAACACTTCCTTGATTTGCCTTGCAATGGAGTTTACAACATTCGGGTCAATTCCGAAGCCCTTTTCTCCCGCAAGTGCTTCCCCGCTTAACTTTAATACGATACGTTTGTATTTCAATTCATTCGCCACGCCGACACCCTCCTATTTCCTTTTTTGTCATATACGAACTAAATTCGGAAAGATGATACTTGCTGATAATTTCATATTATTATACCACATCTTGCGTTTTAGAAAAATAGCAGAACACAACAAATACATCAGAAATTGTGAAAATTTGCTAACATTATTTTTGGATTATGTTTTTCCTCTTTTTCCCATCCTGAATTTTTTGCAGCCGGTCACAAAAAAAGACTGCAAAAAATTTGCAGTCTTTAATGATAAACTGATTATTTTTTAATGAAAGCAGCAACTTCATCTGCGAAGTTTTCCTGTTTCTTTTCAATGCCTTCGCCTAACTGGAAGCGGGCAAAACGGGCAACATCCGCATTCTTGGATTTCAGCAGCTTGCTGATGGTCAGGTCGCCGTCGCGGATAAATTCCTGGTCTACCAGGCAAACTTCCTTGTAGTATTTATTGATGCGTCCCATAACCATCTTGGCGATAATGTTTTCCGGTTTACCCTCGTTGCGGGCCTGTTCGGTCAGAATATCTTTTTCATGTTCCAGTTCGGAATCGGGAACTTCATTACGGTTTAAGAACTGGGGATTGGCTGCGGCAACCTGCATGGCAATATCCTTGCCCAGTTCCGCGTCGCCACCTTTCATATCAACAAGAACACCAATCTTGCCGCCGCCATGGATATAGCTGTACACTTTGCCTTCTGCGCTTTCGTAGCGGACAAAACGACGAACGGAAATGTTTTCGCCGATCTTGGCAATGGCTTCGGTAACAACATCTTTAACGGTCTTGCCGTCCATTTCGGAAGCCAGCAGCGCATCAACATCAGCCGGATTGGTTTTTACAATAAGTTCAGCAATGGATTTTGCCAGAGCCTGGAAGTTTTCATTTTTGCCTACAAAGTCGGTTTCGCAGTTAACTTCTACGATTGCGCCGGTTTTGCCGTCTTCGGTAACATATGCTACTACAGCGCCTTCTGCGGCAACACGACCGGCCTTTTTAGCAGCCTGGGAAAGACCCTTTTCACGCAGGAAGTCAATTGCTTTTTCCATATCGCCTTCCGTAGCTACCAGTGCCTTTTTGCAGTCCATCATACCTGCGCCGGTGCGTTCACGCAGTTCTTTTACAATTGCAGCAGTAATCTGTGCCATAGTTTCATCCTCCTGTATTTAAAAACAATATAGTATTTACCAGTTATAAATAAAGGGAACCGCAACGGGTTCCCTTCGAAATCATTACACTAAAGGTTCCCGGAACCGAAAACCAGTTGAAAATTATTCTGCGTCAGCAGCAGCTTCTTCAGCAGGTGCTTCTGCAGCTTCAGCGGTCTGCTGGCCCTGGCGTCCTTCCAGGACAGCATCAGCCATCTTGCTGGCCAGTAAACGTACGGCGCGGATTGCGTCATCGTTTGCCGGAATTACATAATCCACTTCATCCGGATCGCAGTTGGTATCAACC
>ONAV01000005.1 GCA_900315925.1 uncultured Selenomonadales bacterium
AGCATACCGACCGCTAAAAACCTTTTGCTTTTAAAAAACATACACTTACCTTCTTTCGTTAATATATTTACATGAATTAATGATACAAAATCAAATTGCCAAAGTCAACCCGAAATTGCAGAGAATAGATAATCAATACCGGAATTCACAAAAGGGCATGGCGAAATAACCGCAGCCTGCTTTTGCAAGCCGCAATGACCCGGCATGCTATTAAGGATACGCTGATTACATATAAAAGCCTTTACATCCTGGCCCGAAGATAATCCATCGCTTCCGGAAGATTCTCCACAATCACTTCAGCCAGTCTGCGCATTTCGTCATCGGGCTGCTGCATGTCCGGCACCATGATGGGATGCATCCCGGCCCGGTGTGCCGCTCGGATTCCGTTAAAAGAATCCTCCAGCACATAACAGTTTGCAGGAACGGCTCCCAGCGCTGCCGCCGCTGCCAGAAAAATATCCGGTTCCGGCTTGCTGCGGGGCGCCATGGCTTCATCCAGCTCCAGCCTCACAATATCCGAACGGGTGGAAGAAGCCAGCGCCAACGGCACGCCCCGTTGTTTCAGTTCTTGTAAAATTTCCGCAACACCGGGTTTTAAAGGAAGCCTGCCCTCTCCATACCGTTCACGGAACAAAGCCGTTACTTCCTTTTTATACGTTTCATACGGAAAATCCTCCCCGTATTTTTCCCGGAACCGTTTCCCCGTTTCCTGCCGGTTATTGCCCTGGACCCGCATGCATATTTCCACAATATCCGGAATGTTGTGTTTTTCGGCAATGACCTGCCAGCATTCGATCACCAGCCGCTCCGAATCAAAAATCACGCCGTCCATATCGAAGATGACGGCCTGTACCTTTTCATTCATTGTCAGTTATCCTCCTGCTATCTATTATAAACCATGTTGTCATGTTATAATAGGAGTATCATAAAAATTCAGAAGTTATTTTTTTTCCGGGGAGGTCTGCACCATGAATCGTATCCGTCGTTTACTTCTCACATCCGGCACACTGCTCATGCTCACCGCCGGCATTTGCTTTGTAACCGCTCCGGCCGACGCTGCCGTAACCCCTGTCGCCCCGTTGCAGGAGGAAATGCAATTCCTCACCCCTTTGCAACAGACCGAAGACGAACGCCTGATGGCGGTTTTGTGGGTACAGCGTTCCGCCGAATACCGCGGCCTGAGCTACCAGGCCTACAATCTGGCAACCATGGAAGTGGATAAAGCCCTCGCACAACGCAGGGAAGAAGAAAAGACCTTGCGGAAAGCAACCGCAAACAGAAACAGGGAAAGACAACGGAACGGCTCGACGTCCCGCGATGACGGACGCATTCCGCCGGAAAACGAAACGGGAAAACAGTCGGGGCAAAAAGGCAGTCTCCGCCCGCTGGCCGTCGTTCTCGACATTGACGAAACCATCGTCAGCAATGCGCCGCTTGGGGTGTATTATCTTGAACATCCTGAAGCAAGAGCCAATTACAATGCCTGGGAGCAGTGGATCGTGCAACACAACGACTTGCTGCCCGGCGCCGGGGACTTTCTCAAATACGCCGACAAACACGGCATTCAGGTTTTCTACGTAACCGGCCGCGGCCCTCAGGACAAAGAAGCTACCAGTCGTTTTTTACAGAAAGCCGGTCTCCCCTTTCCCGACGCAACCCATCTGCTGATGAACGACCGCAGCGGAAGCAAGATGAACCACTTCGCCCGACTGGCGCAGCGCTATGATATCATCTGCTATCTGGGCGACAACGCCGGCGATTTCCCCATCGGCGCGGTGCGGGAAGACAATCCTGTAATTTATAAAGAGGAAAATACCGACAAAAATTCCGGAAGCGCAATAACGATACAAAACAACGGAACAAAACACCTTGCTGTTGCTAAAACGAAAACAGAAATACAAAACGGTAAGCCCAAAACCGAAATGCCGCTGGATATTGAGTCTATGCTGAAGCATGATAAAAATGCAAAGCGCAACCGAATCGTTGACGAACATAAACATTCCTTCGGCACTAAATTCATCCTGCTGCCCAACCCCATGTACGGCGACTGGGAAAGCAACCTGGCGAAAAAATACCGCAAGCTGCCGCCAGAGCAGCGTATTGCCTTACGGAAAGCAGTGCTGAAGAGTTTTGAAATCAAAGAAAAAAGAAAGTAAAAATTCACATTTCGTTTGATTGCTTTTACGGACAACTTGTGCTACAATTCATATACACAAAATCTGCGGAAACGGTGCTGCTTTAGCAGCCTGTTCTGACAGCGCGACGCAGCGGATGGAAATCCGACGTTCAGCTGTTACTCATTCCTGCCGTGAGCAGGGGCCTTTAACCGGGGGTGTAAAGGCTTCGACGGGTATAGGTGGTGTACGATAAGCGAGCCGTGGTTCCATCAGCACGTTAAACGGTGGACGTTTGCCTGATTTAGGCGCCCGTTCTGCCAATCCGGCTCCCGCAGGAGCGGTAAGAACGTCACTTAGCGGGATCGTCCGTGAGCAAGGTTCGTAGCTCCGGGTTAAATCTTACGAACTAGCGATGGCGCAGCCGGTCGGCAGGCGGTGTCGGAGCGAAACAAAGTATGCTGTCTGCGCTCGGAGAAAGTTGTATGACAATATGTTCGGACGAGGGTTCGACTCCCTCCACCTCCACCAGAGTGACTCCTTATTTTTAATAAGTTAAATATAGTGAAGATGCCAGTATTTCGCTGGCATCTTTTTTTGTTCAGGATACTTTATTTTTGTATCGTTTTAATTCTTTTCTGCTGATGGTTATTGTATCCTGAAATCCTGGTTTACAAACAAACGATGGAATAAGATTAATTTTCAAATCAACATTATCTATCCCGACTATTATTTTGTCTACGAAAACGTTTATAATTTCTTTTGTTTCTTTCAGGTTTCCCGAAAGAAATTGACGTTTCGCCGTATTAATGAGCTTTTTTAAGACGTTTTTATCTGGAATAGCAGTAGTAGTAGCCTTCATATCCGACAATTCCCTTTCTGCTTGCTCTTTCTGAATTCCGACCGATTCTAACTGTGACAGTATACTTTTTCGCACAATATCACTGTCCGTTTCAGAGATTGCTTTCAACAAATTACTTTCCTGTCGTCTATAGTCAGTTAAGGAAGATTGCAGTCTTTTTATGTCAGCGCTGTTACTTTTACATCTTTTTTGCACGTATTTTTTAAATCTGTCCATAATTGTATCAACAATTCGAGGGTTGAATATTGATTTTGACAGAGTAGTAAGAACAAAAGGTTCAATCTCATTAAGCCTAATCGGTTTGTTTTTACACTCGCAAGAACTTCCCCTGCTGGCGCGGTTGCCGCATCTATATGTTATATAAGGCTCCTTGTATTTAGGGGAACGGTTGTAATTACCTGTATATGCGTAGTTACAGACGCCGCAGATGATTTTTCCAGATAATAAATAAGGTACAATATATTCAGGATGGCGGATTTGTTTGCGTTTATCCATAATATCCTGTACTTTTTTAAAGTCTTCCTTGGATATTATTGCCGGAATCCCATCGGGGATGATGATCCAGTCTTCCGGGCGCTTATATTTATGTGAGTTGCGCGTATGTGAAAACGGATCCTTTCCTGTACACTTATTAAATATTAAGTCTCCTTGATATTTACGATTACGTAGAATATCGTGAATGGAATTTTTTTTGAATGGATGACCGGATTTTGTATTATAGTTCATAGCGTTTAATCTGTTAATAATTTCTATATATCCTGACCCGTCAATGATCATCTGGAAAATTAACTTAACAATTCTAGCCTCTTCCTCGTTGACAACATATTGCTTTCGAGATTTTCCGTCGCCGGTGGTGACGGACTCAAGGTCATACCCTAGTGGTGGAGTGCCTCCATTGGTATAGCCATTTTGGGCATTAATTTTCATACCTTTCATAACTTCTCTAGATAAATTTTTGCTGTAGTAGGCTGCGTAGCTTCGTAAAATCGACTTGGTTACATCGTTGATTGGTTCGTCAGAATTAATAGGCTCAGCCACGCTGATCAAAAAGACACCATAACGTTTTAATTCATCTTCGTAAATCAATCCTGTACGTTCATCCCGCATGAAACGATCGTATTTGTGTACTAGTACGATGTTAAATAACATGTTTTTTGCATCATTAATCATATCCTGAAATCTAGGTCTGTCCGCATTTGTACCTGAACAGGCTTCGTCAACGTACCTTCCGGTAATGACGATTTTCTCTCGACCTGCAAAATCTTCTATAGCTTTAACCTGAGCTTCAATGCTGTTGCCATCATTCTGTGCATTGCTAGAGTATCTGGCATAAAGGGCGGCCGTTATGGGCCGGCCCTTAGATAAATCACGCAACATTTCCAGTATTTCCATGAGCTTCCTCCATTTCAATATGTAAGCGATAAAGCATTTTAACAAAAATGTCAATAGCTTCTTCTTCTAACTTTTTGCTGTTTTTATCAAAATTAACAACAATGATTTTATCTTTATCCATTTTTAATAACTCCTTAAATTTAAATGGGAAATAATGACGTTTGAGAGAGATGCTAGGCGGGCCTTGTCTGCATATACAACTGGCTAGTAGCATTACAACCAAAACGATTACTGGTTCGCAGCAAACGTAAAAGTTGTTTACCTGATTCACTTCCATAACTGAAACAATCAGGAGGCCGAGCAGCAAAAGGAATAGGTATCTGTTCCGTTTGGGCCGATTGAATGCATCCAGTATCAAGAGGACGGTACGGATATGCTGTACGTCGCTAGTGATATTGATTTTCTGCTTTTTGTAATCGCATTTGATTTTCAGTTTCATCGGGTCGGCCTCCTTTCGTTTAGCGTGAGATAAATATATCTTGTTCTAATCATACAATGTTTTGACCACCTTGTCAAGTATTAGAAAGAAATAAATTTATCTTGTCTTCCGTTTTTCAGCTATTTATGTTATTATCGTTAATATGGGAGGCGATAGTGTGGATTACAGGTATTTAGATCAGGACGAAATTACCCAGTTATTAAAGGAACACTTTAATATCAGCATCACCAAAGGCACGTTTACCCGGTATAATCAGTTAGGTTTTATCTTGATGCCGCAGAAGCTGACTGGAGTTTCCGATAATAACCGACGGGTTGGATACCACCCATTTGTTCCTGCTGAGCTTGCTACTGCTTTTCTGCTTTTTAAAGGCGACTGGCTCGAATCTGACAGTGATTTTCGTATCGGACGTGCCACTGTACAAGATGTCTTCTTAGGCCGGTTGTTGTTTTATCAACATTCTGTTTTAACAAATTTGCCGTCTTCTCTTTCTGCATATACAAATGAAATTGACAGCTTCAGCACATCAATTCGTTCTTTTATCTCTGACACTGATTCTTTGTCTGATGAGGTATCCATGAATCTGGTTTCTGTTAAGGAATGTCTGGATTTTTACAATACACAGGTGTTACAGCCTTTTCTTAATTCCGGTATCCGTGACTCCTACCTGAATTATATTGAAGACACATACAGAATCACTTTCCTGCATATTGTTGATACGATTTTGCTGCCAGGCCGTAAACCAATGCCGTTGAAGAGAATTATTCCGCCGGACGTTGTTTCCAAAGATTCCCTCCCCTATTAACAATTGCGCCTTCCTCACCAATAGCGATGAAGAAGGCGTTTTATTATTGGCTAAACAATTAGCATTCGTATCGCTGCTATCAGGGCTCTCTTCTGCGCAAGCTGAGCGCATGTGTTCACGCTGGCTTTCCTGAGACCGGGTTCTAACAGTGTACTGGCGGATCCGATGCTTTCGATCACTGATGCTCCGTCAGGATCAATCAGAGAAATTTTAACTGTTATTGTATAACCGGCAGACGTACCATCGGCACTAACCACATTGTTTAATAGAGTTACCTGTGGACGAAGCTGTAGAAAGTGCATGATACGCAACGCGCCTTCGCGGAACAAAACAGGGTTCGGAAATGATGGCAGTTTTCCATAGTCGCGCCCTTCTTTTAAATTTGTACGGATCCATGATTTTAAATCCTGTTTTGGCGTGGTCTGTACGGTCATTGACGTTTTCGCCGGCGCCGAATTTATAACCGGAGTTGTTTTATTGGTTGGTAACGGTATAATCGGTTCCGCTACTTTTAACGCATTGTTGCCGTATGATGCCGTCGATACGTTATTCTTCTGTGCGGCTGCCGCCTGAGCCTGAATTAAATTTTTAATATCATCTATACGTGCCATAATATTTTACCTGCCTTTCCTTTTTATAATTCGCCATGTTCTTTGAAACTGTAATACCTGTTGCTGCCGCAGCCCAGGATGATATGATCGATGAGTGGTATCGAAACTGTTTCGCACGCCTGTGCCAAGGCTTTTGTCAATTCCCGGTCGGAAGTGCTCGGCGAGGGGTAGCTTGAAGGATGCGAATGGGCAGCTATCAGGCTCGCCGCGTGACCCGTTATGGCAGCTGCCAGAACCTCTTTAATGCCTACGATCGAGCTGGTAAGGCTGCCTTCTGAAATCTGTTTAACACGGATCACCCTGTTTTTTGTATTGAGAAGCAAAACGAAAAATTTTTCGTGAGTCTCGTAAGACAGATGCTTCTGAAGGTACGCAGCAGCATCACCGGGCGAACTGATATGTTGGCACTCGGTTGCCGGCATATGGGCTATCCTTTTGCCAACTTCTATAGCCGCCAGAACCCGGGCAGCTTCTGTATTTGTCAGCTTTCCCAGGTATTTAATGCCGTCGTAATCCTCTGAAGACAGGATGCTGAGCCCTTCCTTCTGTCCTGAGAAAAGTGTCAATTCTGTACGTAGCAGCCGTTCAGCTTTTTCCCGGTTACCCAGGATGATGGTCAGCAAATCTTCCGTAGTTACCGATTTAGGTCCCTGATTCTGCATGGCTTCAATGGACTCGCTTACTCTTAAATCTCTCATTATTCTTCCTCCTGTTTTCATAATAAAATATAGCCCGGCCATTTTTGGCGCGGGCTTTAATTAAACATTTTATTTTGTTCTGCTTTTGATGGTGCTGATGGAAAACCTTCTGCTGGTCGTTACACTGGTACACTGATCGATTTGTTCTGGCGTGAGCAGATTCAGTTCTTTCAGTTTTGCCGTACTAAATCTTTTTGTTTCCAGAGACTTCCAGCTTATTCTGTGATGGCCGCCGGCTATTATGGCAGTTTCATTATCTTTCATTAATGTCATAAGCTGTGCCTGGGCAGTCTCCTTCCTTTTCTCTGCCAGTTTGATTGCTTCTGCCGCATCCAGATAATCCTGGACGATTTTTCCTGCAGTGCTGTCCAGTATTATTTCCTTTGGTTCTGATTTGGAATAAATCTGCCCCAAAAGACTGCAATCACTGGTTACGGAAACCGGTGGCGGCATAATGTTAGGCAAGAAGTACTGTTCATACCAACTACGTGCAAGCAACAGCATGCCTGTGATGGTTTCGTTATCCCGCTCAATCCGATGGTAAACGAAGTGATTGCCCCCTAAGAGAGCTATTATGTATCCAAAGTTTAAATTCGTGATATAAAGGTACAACTGAATCTGAAGATAGTAAGGGGTAGGAATGAAACCTGGTTCGCCGTTTTTCCATTCTTCCTGTGCAGCATACGAATTTGCTGTTTTGCATTCTATGACACCTACCTGACCATTTACGGTTGTCACTCCATCCAAATCAGCAATTAAAAAAGAAAAACGTGGATCTGTCGCCTGTAAAACATAGGGAATTTCTTTAACGGGATACCCGGTACGCTTTGAAAATTCGGACCGCAGAATAGGTTCCATCACATTTCCCCAGTAGCAAGCCTCATTGGCCGGTTCCTTTTTTACCAGTTGCTTTTTAATGCAAAAAGTTTTTGCGGGACTAGCCCAGGGACTACAACCTATAACAGAAGCTATCTCGCTTCCGCCAATGTAATTTTGACGGAGATCCAGCCATTGTTCTCTGGTCATTTTCCTGCGATCCGCCAGGATGCGATAGGTCTTGCTTTTTTCAGCTTCCTTTGTAATAGTTGCCGTTGTTGTCATTTGTAACATAATCATTTCCTCCTTAAAATTAATAATCTGTAACCGTCGGGCAGACGGTTCCGGTTGTTGCTTTTTCTGATTAATATTTGATTATGTCTAACACGTCATACCAGTTCTTGCCTTTTGTTTGGGCGGCGGCGTCTTTGACTGCCTGTAACTCTTTGAACGGTACGCCTGCCAGTTCTGCAGCATCACTCAGACCGCTTAGGTACCCATACCTTTCCCGGACAAATCCGCTCAGCACGTCGTATCCGGCGTAGTGGTCTACCGGTGTGTCATCATAGATCGCGTCGATAAGCTTGACCACTTCTTCAGCGATGATTTTTAGCAGTTCTGATTTGTACTTATTCACTTGTTTACCTCCTTAAAAATCATTTTTTCGAATTCTTTTTCATCATAGGGCTTTAAATCAGCAATTTCAGCACAGATAGCTGCAGCATCAGTAATGTTACTGGCTTCCAGAAATTCGATCAGTTTTCGGTACAAAGATCCATATTCATCACAATGTAACTGTTCCGGCCATTGAAGTGGGCAGTACTCACAATGGATTTCCTCATCGTTTATCCAGTTTGCTTCCTGATAGAGCATTGCGGCCTGACATGCAAAACAATAATTCCTGGGGTTTCGTTCTTCTGCTGAAAAATGAAGACATAATAATTCTTTCTTAAGCTTGTCCAACGCGCCGTAAGCATTGTAATAACCGTTGCCGGAGTAATTTTTCCGGGCGGCAATCTGGATATTTTCTGATAATAACAGCCAAAGTTTCCTGTGTCCTTCATAATTAAAAAATTCCATAAATCATCTCTCCTCTCATTTAATCAACGCCAAAAACAGACCTACATATCCAACAGCGAATATGCCGACGAACAGCAAGAAAATCGACCTGATCAGGGAGACTTCGCCTGCAATAGGACGGATATCTTCCCTGAACTTCCTTACTGCATCCATCAGGATTCTTGCCAGCAGATAAACACTGGCATACAACAACACCAAAAAACTTAAGACAACCTTGCGCATATAAACACCTCACTTTCTTTTCCAGCCTGTAAAGTCGGCCATACTCCAGATTTCCTGGAAAACAAATACGACCGCCCGCTATTAAACGGACGGCCGTCAAAGTCTATGGGGTATGGGCACCGTTACACACAGCCGTAAAGCCCCAGAAGAAATACCTGTCGCCGGCAATTCGTAACGGTTTGGAATCATAAAAGTTCAATTCTTTGAAGCAAAAAAAATAAAATTTTTAATTCAATGCCTTTAATATGTGAAATATATTGAAGTAATGATAGGCTAGCAACAGCGAAGCGAAATGCTTGCTGCTGACTTTAACTATAAAGGAGACAACTCATGTCAGATTCTTTACGTCAACGTCGTAAGAAGCTGGGATTGCGGCTTCTTGACGTGGCAAAACATACCGGTGTGTCGATAGGCAGCGTATATAATTACGAGACTGGTCGGCCAGGCGGCGTAATCAAAGACAAATTCCAGGCGGTCATAGATTTTTATGACAAAATGGAAAAAGAGAAACAGGAGAAAGAAAATGCTGAATCCTGAAGCGACAGAACTTTCCCGCAATGCGTTACCATTGCAGTTGGAAAACCTTAAACAATCATATCCGTTTTTCCGGGTAATCTATGTGACCGACAGCGTTTATGACGGAAATGATATGTGTGCCAAGATGGACTACTATAATTGGATAGATGCGACGGCCCTGGATCTTGAAGGCAGACCCCACAACATTCAGCTTAAGGCGAGAGAACCTGGACATAACGATCTGGTATTCATTGTCAGACATGTTACAGATGCCGACATGATTCGCAATCCATATTTTGGCTTTACCTTTGGCGGCGAAAAGTATTCATTCGTTCTGAACAACATTGAAATTTTCTGTGAGATGGTTAACGACATAATTTATAACGTGCGGGCATCGGATCTGATGGCCCTGGAGTTTGACACAGGCGGCGAAGACAATCCGTTTATTAAAAACGTTTGCTGCCAGGAATATGTCGATTCATCCGGTAACAAATTTCATTCCGGTAATTTTTACGCATTTATTTCCGTAGATAAAATCATAGAACTTAAAGAGCGTCTGCTGAAAGCAGAGAACAGAGAGCATTATGAGCATACGCACAAGCAAAAACTGTAAACAGCAGATTTTATCTGACAGGTCGCCAGTCAGATCTTTACTTGAGAGCATGCTGACGGCAGCCATGGCCTGGGTCGCCCGCAAAAAAGATAAACAAACCGGTAAAAGGATTGGCCGGGTTACCCAGGTCGAAGATATAATAAAGTATGGTAAGGATTCATTCAGTCTTCATGGCCGATGTGGGGAAAAAACGATCAGTATCAATGATATCCGGGGCGAAGCCGTATTCCTCAGGGTGTTACCTTCAGGCAAAATGGATACTGCAGACTATTTCCTGTTCTGTCTGGGCGGAGGGAATTATATCCTGACTGATTGGGGAACTGTCTGGCGGGTATTGGATAAGCTTAAAGGAAAAGGGGTAGTTATTTACGCTGATTGCTGGCGGCTCAATAAAAATAGTTTTCTTGCACTGCTGGACGTGATGACCTGATCTGATTTAATATTGCGTTCCTCTGAAGGTATGATATAATATGTAAAATAATTATGTCGGTTTCTCGCTGAAAATTTTTCTGTAGAAAATGGATGCAGCGTAAGCGTAGAGCCATTTTCGTTAAACAGAATTTTTCCTAGAAACCGACATAAACCCACCCCTCTCGGGGGGAGAATTGAGAGTGTATTGCTATGATTCATACCTTTGAGATCTACTACCCGCTGAACAGAAGATCGGCTGTGTACTGCGTGGCAAATCTTAACAGGATAGCCAGAGAGTATGGGCCGCAAAACGGCAAACCCAGATATTTCAGTGATGCATACGTCCATGAGTTTTTGGATGGTAATCTGAATTCACTCATATATCATACGGAGTTTCTGTTTCTTGGGCTGCACCATATAAAGTTTACAAAAAAGCCTATAACAGCAAGTTCTGCTTTATATTTCATTTACTTCCGTATCGAACCGGAGGTATTTATCACACACAATTACTCTCTTAACCTGTTCCAGTGTAATGAAAACAATTATGATGCTTTGCAGTCCCGCTTTGGAGAAGTAGTGTATCAGATTTTCCCAAAAGCGATTGAACACAGACCGCTGGAAGGAAGCATTATTGACTGTTTGCCTGATGAAGAAGAAAGAAGATATGCCCGTGATCTTGAATTCAGATATGATTTGCAGCAGCTAAACCGGGATGAGCTGGAATTCTATCGGTTCCGTTATATTTATTCCATTTTATATTTGGGTCTTGCTAAAATAGCCCGCGTTGACTATACCGCTGATTTCCACTGTGAATATCCTGATACTTTTATAAAGCTGGTGCGACGTTCCTACGTTGACCACGATAGAAAAAAAAGGAAGTTGTACCTGAACAATGATAACTATCTGGCTGCATATCATAAGACGGTAGATGGTTTTGTGATTTATGGTAAGCAGAAAAAGTACATGCTGTCCCGGTATGATGAGAAACCAAATATTGAGCAGTTAAGACAGGCGGCTGCCAACGTCATCCGTATCGAATATGTCTGGAAATGCCGCGACCGAAAAAAACAGATTCAATTTACACGGCTGAATCTGCCAGCCAGAGGTCAGATTACTTATGTATCAACCCCCAGCCTCTGTGGAATGATGCCTTATATCATTCAGGATATTGGCGCGGGTAAGCTGCGTGAAGAGTATTATAAGCATATTGGCGGCGGTCAGTGGATGTCCGATTACCACTGGTATGATAAAACTCTGGCTAAATCTGATCTGACAGAAACAATGAAGCAAAGAGTGTACAGACTGGCTTACCTGATATCAGAAGTACGACATCTGAATCAAAGTGAAGCTGCATTTGTTCAGGGTAGGGATATACAGCGCAAACGCGGCCCTGAAACATTACATGTTCAAGGACATAAGGACGTTTTTCGTAATTACATAAATATAATGCGCAGACTTGGACTGCAGCCGTTTCGAATTCCAGAAACAGAGAATTGGAAGGTCAATGGCAAGATCGTAACTCATGTATCCTCTGAATATGATAATTTCACCATGGTAGATATGGGCATTGAGAACCACGAGATACTTAACTGGATATGCGAGCACGAAGCCGACTACGTCAATTATGAAAGCACAGTTGCCGATCTGAAGGCCATGTATAACCGGTACCGTCCTACTGATTGAATTTCAATATTACCCTGCGTGCGCCAAAACACAGAATGGGTTATTTCAATGTCATTAAGTTAAGATTTTTCGAAAAAAATACCCTCTGCTCATTTAAGCAGAGGGTATTTTATATTCTCTATTGCATTTTTCGATAATACATACTTGTAAAAATGGGATTTATATTATTTAAAAATAATTATTCCTCATGTAATCATTTACAAGTTTATGAAGGGGGTTGTCTGGTTTTTGATTTTCTTTTGTTATATTATCTTTCTTTAAAATTCCTTGCCGTGCTTCATTTGATCTAATAAAAAGTTCAGTAGCAATAATTTTATCTCTTGCTACCACCTTATTTTCGGAAAAAATCACTGCTAAATCATATAACGCATCTGGTTCGCAGTCCTTTGCTCTATGAACTAACCCTATACAAGCTTGTGCCATATAATCTCCACTCGATGCTCTATCACGAAAAAAATTTAATAAAATATCAAAATCTATATTATAACGTTCCGTATTCTGCTGATAGGTCGGAAGCCATTGATTATTATACTGTTCATGATTTTCTTCACTATTTTTATACTGTACAGGCTCTTTTTCACCATATTTGCGAAAGAGCTTTGATGCACATAAAAATGCTGCCACAAGTATTATAATTGGTGCTCCCACGCCTATTGGAAAGAAAGCAATGCCACAAAATAGCAAAAAACCACCCAAAAGCCAGCCAGATACACCGCCTTCTTTTATGACGCTGAACGCTTCGGAAATAAGCTCTAAACCAAATAAAAAAAACATTACAAGAAAGCAAAATCCCACAAAATAACCCATATTGCACCTCGTATAGAATAATAGTATCCCAAAAATTATACGTATGAGAATTTTCGTTCTTATTATATCATAAAATTTTTTGCTGGGCAAAACCAAAATTTGACGTAACTCAATGACATTGATGGTTTGTTTTCAGTTAAGCTGGCTTTTATTCGCCGGAAACACTATAACCCATAAAACAAAAAAGGAGCTGGCGCCAGATTATATAACCTGACAACAGCTCCATTCTCATTTTGGCAGCTTGTTTGACAGTTCATTTCATATCTGATAAAATTTAAATGCCAGATGAGTGGATGGAAGCATCTCCTGTCGAAGCTCACCAATCTGGAGGAGGTCCGAGGATGCTCTGACAGGACCGACTTAAAAGGACTAAAGAACTGGTCTGCAAGTGGGCATGAGGCCCTTACTGCCCCAGTTAATTCTTTAGTAACAAAAGGTGTTTGATTGAAAGTTCGCCCGGTACTTGAAACGCCGGTGTCCAACTTTCTTTCAGCGTCTTTTGTGAGCTTCTTCATGGTGATCCCCCCCAGCGATTGCTGCTGGGTTGGCTTGACCCATGCTGAAGTAAAAATAGAGCGATTCCTCGTGAATCCGTTTGATGTTTTTCATCAGGTGGCCATGATATGGATTCGCTCCAACAAAAGGGCTCTCCGCCTGTACCACCCGGTTTGTTACCGGGAGAGGTCCAGGAATAACGGAAGGGCCTTTTTTATTTCTCTTTGCGCCCAGCGTGGCCCAAGAGGTGGACCCGCACGGAAAAGCAGACATACAGTATATAGGAAAAACAACGTTGTAACCATGTTGGATGTCACAAAAGCCAGCATTTATGCTAGTTTCAGAATTAACTTATCTGAAAAATGGCTATGATTTTATGATTATCAAACATGTATTCGTAATAAATTACATCTGTAGAAATACGGACAATTAAAAATTCCGGATTTTGAATCCGGAGGAAGTTTACAGCTCGCAATACTGCTGCTCTGAATTTAAGAACTGGATACAGTCACTGACGACCTGGTTTGCAATCTCTGCAGACCGGGCCATATTTTTTACCGTACATTCCCATACGATGAGGCATTTAATGTTCTTTGCCGCCAGCATTTCCGCAACAGCACGGTCGCGGGCAATGTTATTTATAAATTTGTTGTTCCAGTAATCCTGTCTGGTTTTCGGAACGTACGCATATTTACATCCGGTATGCCGATGCCAGAAACAACCATGTACAAAGATCGCGGTACGATATTTAGCCAGATACAGATCAGGGTGTCCGGGAATATAGCTGACGTTTTTTCTGTAACGCAGACCCTTTGAAAACAGCAGCTTGCGGAAGATAATTTCAGGCTTTGTGTCCTTGCTTCGTATTGCCGCCATGTTTCGGCTTCGTTCTTCGCTGGATTTTATATCCATTATTCCGTTTCTTTCTCCTGTACATATTCAATAAATTTTTTCAGACTCCAAATCTGACTTCGCCATTCTCCCGGATAAGACCTGATGTATTCACTGGGTACTACCAGCGTAACTTTTTCTGCAGACATTTCCTCCATCTGTTTGGAAGACATTCCCTGTTGAAGCGTGCATAAGAACTTTGTTTCACCTCGTAGCCGATCAGCTTCGTTCAATATCTGGCGCCACCGATCTTTACATGTGGTTTTAGCTGCCAGAGATGTCAGTTTGTCAGTTCTGAATAATGGGTTATGATAAGCTGCGCCTGACGGAAAAATAAAATCCGGAGTTTTGTTTCCTTCTGTGATAACTTGGGGTTCATATGATACGCCGTTGCCGTCAAAAAGGGCAGCCAGATGATGTTCCAAACTCTTACCTGCGCGGCTCATTCTTCGATTAATCAATGATTTGGCAAGTTTAATGAACTCGTCAATACTTGTGAATCCGCGTTGTATGGACGGCCATTCAAGAGCGTGTTCGACCGCTTTGAAGACCCGGTACTCTTCAATGGTCCAGTCTACCAGCTTTTTGTCTGGATCTGTATGGATATATTCTTCGTGATCGTAAACTTCTCCCTGAATCTGCCTTGCAACCTTTGCCATGACTTTAGTCTCCGGAAATTTTGCATCCGGCCCCAAGCTGGTGATAAAACGTTCAATAGCTGCAGCTTCTTTCGTTTCAAACTGAATGGAGCCGGTATCGATCAGATTATTGGTCTGAGCCGGACTCATTCCGAATGCATCCAGAAACTGATCGATCAGGTCAGCGTTATCCAGTACAAAGGCCTGGTAATCTTCGTCAGAGTATTTTACCAGTACAAACAGAGAACCTGTGTATTCCGGTCGCAGAAATTCAAATCCGCGCCCAAATCTGGTAATCCGATATTCGTTACGTGTCCCGCATCCATAATAAATAAAACGCGAATTCGTAACTGTCCCATCTTGCCAGGCTATTTTAACAAATCTGTCCTGGTTTTGCCCTTTTTGGAAAGACTGCCCAAATAGAATTGGAACGGCTGGTTTGGATAAATACAGACCGGCCTGATGGGCTCCGGTTTTACCGGTATCATTGGCTGCGAGAAATTTGCAGAAAGCCATTTTTCCGCCCATTACTGATATTATTGCCTGTGATGCGAGGTTCTGCATATCCATAAGATATCCTTTCCTGTACAACCTATGATTCTACTGATTCTGCTCCTGTTTCCAGTTCGTTCAGTTTCGCTACAATCAGCTGCGCGACGTCTGTCATAAGCGGTACTACGACTGAATTGCCAAACTGTTTATACGCCTGTGTATCTGATACTGGTATCCTGAATGTATCCGGGAATCCCTGTAGTCTTGCACATTCTCTGGGTGTCAGTTTACGCGGATTGCGTCCTTTCTGTTCAATCAGAACTTCGGAACCGTCTTTATAGTATCTGGCGCTGAGTGTCCTTGCAACACCGTTTACGGGGGCAATACCATAGCCGAAACCGTTACCGGCTGCCTTGTGCTTGGCTGCGTAATCCTGTAGGTACTGCCACAGCTTATCTGACAGAGTGTACTTATCAGAGACATTATCCTGAAGGATATCGGCAACTACCGGCTTTGGTGATACCGGTGTAATATTAAAATCGAATTTAATGTCTGATCCGAAACGTACTTTATCAAATCCGACAATGATAATGCGTTCCCGGTGCTGCGGAACGTAATGCTGACCATCGATCACTTGGTAAAAAATCTCATATCCCAGCTCAATCAGTGATTCCCTGATGACTTGAAACGTATGGCCCTTGTCGTGGCTGCAGAGGTTCTTTACGTTTTCCAGCATAAACGCTTTCGGTCGTTTAGCTTTCAGTATCCTGCATACATCAAAAAACAGAGTACCCTGAGTTTTATCTTCAAATCCTGTGGCCCGCCCCAAGCTGTTCTTCTTGGATACGCCCGCAATCGAAAACGGCTGGCATGGAAACCCGGCTACCAAAACATCGTGATCCGGAATGTTTTTGGCATCAACTTTTGTTATGTCGCCGTCCGGCACTTCACCGAAGTTTGCGAAGTAAGTGCGCTGACAGTATTTGTTCCATTCATTAGAATATACACAACTGCCTCCGGCAGTTTCAAAAGCGATACGCATACCACCAATACCGGCGAACAAATCAATAAATGTAAAATTTCCGCTTTTCAGACTGCGTTTCTGCTTCTGCTGTTCAAACAGATCCATAATGGCGAAGGATATGCATTCCTGGATGGTCTGTCCGGAATATTTCGCATATTCTGCCAGTTCTTCATAAACTATATCGTCTAATCGAATGTGTAGTTGTTTATTTGCCATTCTTTGCGCCTTTCGTTAATTAATTTCTTACTTGAAAGTATAGCACTTCCAAAAGGAAATTACAACGAAAAGGGAAATATTTGGTATATTATTTTTCCCGCCGGTTATTATGGTGCCTGTAGCTTAATTTGCGGCAAAAAAAACCGGAAGCGCCTTTATGGCTTCTTCCGGTATTATTTGATTAATACGTTTGTTGGTCAATGGTTACTGTTTAAAAATAATTAACTATTATTCTGCCATCAGTTTTTCTGCATCGTCCAATGCTTTTGTCCAATTTCTCCACCTTATTTTTGCGTCTTGAATACGGAAAGCTTCAACAGAGCCTTTAACTACATTTTCGCTGCTTGGTGGATTTGCGGTTAATCTTACCCTGTTTCCTTCTTGCTTTCCGTGCGAACTTATTGTGATTGCTTTCTTTAATTCTGTCGGATTTGCTCTAAAGCAGATTAATTCATGTACGTATCCGCCGTTTGCCCTATGAGTAGGTTCACCAATCATTGTAAATTCATGAGCTGTTGTCCCATCACCCCAGTAAAGTTTATCATAAAACATCCATTGTCTACCAGAGTAGAACAAATACAAATTACAAGCTTTTACACCGTCGACAACACCTACAGTTAACTCTAATCCCATGTCCTTAAATAATCGATATTCTTCAATAGTACTAACTTTACCACTAATGTCTTGTTCTGTTTTTATTGTATATTTTCCCGGATTTTGTGCTTTCCATTCATCTGAAAACTTAGCAAGAGCAATGTTTGACATAGCCAGCAATAAAACTGTTACTACTGCAATCTTTTTTATCATCACAATTTACCTCTTTTCCTAAACCGTGTTTTGTTATAAAAAAAGAATATCAAGTACAATTAATTTTATCACGCAGCTCTGGCCTTTTCAATATATCTCTTAAGTTAAAATAATGGACTGTCGATTAAATTTCGACAGTTGATTAATTATTTAAATTATGACTGGTTATATCAACCAGATCTTAACCTAATGACATTAGTTGCTAGTCGAGGTATTTATAGTAAAAAACATACCTACATTTGTATCTGCCGAACCGCACACGCTCAGTCCGATAACTTCTGCGCTGCCTCCTTTATCTATACAGGAAGCTATCAGCGGCGCGCTTTCCTTATTTACGTTTCCGATTTTAACATCAGTGTTGCCGTGACAGTATCTCACCTGAACACAATTTTTATCCTGCGCGCAGCTATAATCCCGCACCAGTTTTAAATCTGATGGTTGCATATCAAGATAACCCGCTATAATATTTCGCAATATGATCTGCCCGTCGCAAAATGTACTTCCTTTAAGCTGGCAATTTATTTTCATTGATTAGAGTCCCTCCGGGTTTGTGTATCCTGTTTTTGCCGTTGTTTCCGCCGATAACGTCCAAGCGTAGAAGTACTGATTCCGGTCATTTCCGAAATTTCTCTATATGTATGCGTATTAGCGTCTAAAAGGCTCATAGCAAGCGTTATTCGTTCTTTTGGAACCGGAGGTCGTCCTTCCTTATAACCGGGCCGTGAGCGGGCAATTTCCTTGCCGGCAGAAGTACGTTCGAGTATTAGATCTTTTTCAAATTCTGCTATTAATAAAAGAATTCTAAAAATTAATCGTCCTGTGGGTGTATCTTCCAAGAGCCCCATATTTAATACATGCACGCAAACTCCTTTATTAAAAAGAGACTGAATTGTATCAAGCCCTTCTGTCAGACTGCGAGCAAACCGATCGAGCTTACATACGATAAGCTTGTCTCCTTTATCTAATTTGTTTAACAGTTCTTCAAACTTAGGCCTTGCAGTTGTAGCTCCCGTGTACTGTTCTTCAATGATTACTTCGCAGCCGTTCTTTTGCAATTCGGCTCGTTGTTCCTCTAAAGAATTGCCTTTAACCTGGCCATGTGTGCTTACCCTCGCATATCCGTAAATCATAATAAATATTTTTCCTCCTTAGTTTTGATTGCCAGTTTTGATAGCGCCAGAATCCGTATCAATACATTGAATGAATGATGCTATCAATACTGTTAAGTTTTGACCAAATTTAAAATATGGCTGAAATGCACATAATAACTGATGTTTCAAAACTTTAAGGAGTCACGAAGGTACTGCTCCACCTCCACCAAATTGTACAGTTCCACATTTACAATGTCAGGTATGGTGAAAAATAATACGGAGATGCTTGTTAAACAGGCATCCCCGTATTTTTTATGATATTTTATTCTGACGTTAAAATCAGGGTTTGTATCCAACAGGGCTGTCAGACCAGACCAAATGCAAACGCCCGGTGAGAGATACGTTCCTCCGACGATTACTTTTCCATTTCAAGCATCAGCTTCGTAAACGCAGAACGGCTGATGACGCCGGCAAGTTTGTCGCCGTCAGTGACAAATAAGCGCTTGATTTGCTTGTTGAACATGATATTGGCAACCCGTTCCAGACTTTCCGACACGTCCACCGTCAGCGCCGGCGAAGTCATAACTTCCCCGGCCGTTTTGGCCATGTATTTCCGACGGGCGTCCTGATATTTTTGCATCCTTTCAGCATCCATGCCCCAAATTGTCGACCAGATACTCGGCTCGTTCGGCGCAATCTGGTTCCGCATAAGATCAAGTTCGGTCACTACACCCAGTACTTTTCCCTGATCATCCACAACAGGAAATCCCGAAATATCGCATGCCAGCATCAGCTTGGCAACTTCCTTGACCGGAGTCTCTGGTCCGACTTTTACAACTTCGGTTTTCATAATATCTTTTGCAATTTTTTTCGCACTTTCCGCCATTCTAAATGCCTCCTTTTTATTTGCTCCTGCATGTACACTGACAATAAGCATGACGCCTGATGGCCTGTTTTCCTGATTACATTCAAACTTAAAGTAAACTCGAAAAACTTTATTGTATTATATCATGTTTTGATTGAATTTTAAACTGTCATTGCACTAAACAGCTTATATTTTTAAGAAGATGCTGCAGCCTTCCATTCACTCCAGTGCAAATTCAAGGTCAACGTTGGCGTCGACGGTGATGACGCCCGGATCCAGTTCGGTAGGTGTGGATTCCGCCATATCCATGCTGGCCGCTTTTGCCATCACCATGTTCCGGTTCACGGCGCGGGTCGCGTTGCCGGTGGTGCTGAAGCTGGCATGAATCAGATGTCCCAGTGAACGTCCCCCTGCTCTCGCAACTACGGCCGCTTTACTTCTTGCGTTGGCCACTGCTTCTTCCAGCAGACGGTTTTCAAACAGAGAGCGGTTGTTCAGCCCGAATTCCACTCTGTCAGCGGTAACGTTGCAGCCAACGGACTTATCGATGACCGCGCTCAGTTTTTCCAGATTTTTGATTTTCACTTTGTAGTCTGCCCGGGCAACGTAACCGGTAAGCCTGCGCTTATTATTTTCATAACTGAACTCCGGCTGCAGCGAGTAACGGACCGTTTGGATATCCTCTCCGGGAATCGCCTGTCCTAACAGCATGTGTTTAAACGTTGCCATATCTTTCGCCAGATTCTCTCTGGCAGTTTCTGCCACAGCCGCGCGCTTTTCCAGATTTCCGTACAGCGTCGCCATATCCGGCGCAACTTCCGCGCTGGCATGCCCGTTCACAGAAATGCTGTCCCGTTCCGCCGCCAACGCGCCGCTGCAGAAAAATGCAAACACTGTCATCATCACGAGTAATAACGCAATACATTTCCGTTTCATAAAAACCTCCGTTTCTGCTGTCCCATCTTAAGGAAACACTGACTAAAAATCTATTAAATCTGTCAACAGTTCTTTTCCGTTTTACAGCGTAACGCGCAACGCTTTTTTCCTCACGCTTCCGCAATCACTTCAATTTCAACCAGCCCGTCTTTGGGAAGAGCCGCCACCTGAACAGCGGAGCGGGCCGGGCAGTCCTCTTTGAAAAATTCGGAATACACCGCGTTCATAGCCGCAAAATCCTTCATATCTTTTAAAAAGACGGTAACCTTCACCACTTTTTCCAAACCGGAACCAGCCGCTTCCAGCACATGCTTTACATTGGTCAGGGACTGGCGGGTTTGCCCCGTCACGCCGCCTTCCGCGAATTGTCCCGTTTCCGGAACCAGCCCCAGCTGTCCGGACGCAAATACAAACCCGTTGGCTTTGATCCCCTGGGAATAGGGTCCGATTGCCCCCGGCGCTTTGGTTGTCGCTATAATTGTTTTTGCCATGTTCATTACCTCCTGTATCGCTGCTCCATTGTATCGCTGCTGTCTGTAGTATTCCAAAAAATTGTGTCAGTTTCATGGAAACCGGATTTTTGTTTGAGCATTTTGCTCTTTTCAATTATATCACAACAACCGCTTTTGTTTTTTTACTTTTTATCACATTTTGTGTTATAATTCTTTCCGTAAAACGAATATCAGTTGCGTCGTCCCTTGCGGCGGCAGAATGGAGACAGACATGAAAACTATCGGCATTATGGGGGGCATGGGCCCCATGGCAACCGTAGATTTAATGCAGAAAGTCATTGTGGCCACCAAAGCCATCAAAGACCAGGAACATATCCACACGGTCATCGATAACAACACCAATGTGCCGGACCGGTCCGAGTGCATCTTCGGCAAAGGTCCCAGCCCGGTTCCGGAAATGGTAAAATCGGCCAAACTCCTTACCGCCATGGGGGCTGATGTGATCATCATCGGCTGCAACACGGCTCATTATTTTCTGCCGGAAGTGCAGAAACAGGTGAAGACGCCTTTCATTAATATGATTGAAGAGACGGCAAAATTCTGCGAGGAGGAAGGGTATCACACACTGGGGCTTTTGGCCTCTGCAGGCACCTGCGCCTCCGGCATTTACAAAAAAGAATTTGACAAGCTGGGCATGACCCTGCTCCACCCGGAAGAAGCGGAACAGGAAATCATCCACGAAATGATCTACGAAGGCGTAAAAGCTACCAATTATAATTATGACGCCACGCCTGCCCAGAATGTGCTGCGCACCATGGAACAGCGCGGCGTGGAAGCTTTCATCTTAGGCTGTACCGAAGTGCCGGTGGCAGTACAGATGTACAAGCTGCAGGGCTGCTTCGTAGACGCAACGGAAGTACTGGCGGAAAAAGCAGTGGCCTGGGCCGGCGGCGAAGTCATCAGCAGTCTGCCCCGCAAAGGCTGAGCGCCTGTAGTTTTGCAAAATTTTTGCAGATTTGCAAGTTTTTTGTAGAAGAAAGCGCTGTGCAACACGGTTTGAAAGAATCGGAACTCATGCAGTGCTTTTGCAATGTGTTAAGGAAACGCTGATGAATCAGCGTCTCCTTTAGGAAGGATCATGGACGCTTACACACAATATTTAATCATCTGCCCGCTGTTGTTTCTGGGCGGCTTCGTGGATTCCATTGCCGGAGGCGGCGGCCTCATCACCCTGCCCGCTTATCTGCTGGCAGGCCTGCCTCCCCACCTGGCGCTGGGCACCAACAAATTCAGTTCGGCCATCGGCACCAGCGTTTCCACCGCGCGCCTGGCCATCAACGGATTTATCAAACTGCGGCCGGCCCTGATCTGTATCGCCGGCGCCTTTATCGGTTCATCCATCGGGTCAAGGTTGACGCTGCTCATCAGCGATGAGATTTTCAACAAGTTGCTGATCATCGTACTTCCCATCGCGGCGTTTTACGTTATGCGCAACAAGGGACTGAGTCAGGACCCCAATTCGTATGTAGACAAGACGGATGCCAAAACGCCGCTGCGGATTGCCGTCATTGCATTTTTCATCGGCGGATACGACGGCTTTTACGGCCCCGGGGCAGGCACGTTTTTACTGCTGGCCTTAACGGGCTGGGCCATGTTGGATGTGCGCAACGCAGCCGGACTGACCAAAGCCGCCAACCTGACTTCCAACATTGCCGCGCTGATCACTTTCATTCTCAGCAGCAATGTAGATTACCAGTTAGGCCTGGCAGGCGCCGTATGCAATTTCATCGGCGCGTACATCGGGGCCGGCATGGTACTGACCAAGGCAAACAAAATCGTCAAGCCGCTGATCATTGTGGTGCTGGCGCTGCTGTTTATTAAAATTGTAACGAAGTAGAAGTAGTAATAATAAAAAAGAACAGACATCGCAAAAACAGAAACGATTGCTATTCCATGGACTCATTCGCCTGTGGCTTCGAAACTCGGTGCTTCGCACCTCAAACAGTCGGAGCCACAGGCGTCTCATTTCGTCTCATGGAATTACGCAACCGTTTCCTATGTTTTGCTTATGCCTGTTCCTTTTTTGTTATTGATATTTCATTTATCAGAACATATACGCTACATTTACATTGCCGCCAAAGCCACGATGTTTGCCGCCATATCCATAAATGCTGATGTCCGTCTGCCACGGGTTCGTCTTCGTCGCGTTCATGCGCAGGCCAATCTCACCCCGTACGCTGCTGCCCTTGATGCTGGCCGCCCGAATCGCCACGCCGTTGACCACGCCTTTTGCTTCGCCGTCGAACTCGTATTCATAGGCCAGACCGCCGTACCAGTTCCACTTCTTATCCGTAGTGCCGTACCGGGCGCCGATCCGCAGCACGCTGCTGGCCACGCTGTCCAGATTGTAATGCTGTACCGCATCAAACTCCACACCGTCCCGTTTGGTATAGAAGTATTTGCCGTATACATCCAGACTCCTGCCGCCGTTATAACGGAAAATTTTGCCAACACCCACATGCGCGCCGTAATAATTCGCATGCACATCGTAACCGTACGTGTTCCCGAGTCCGTCCCGCATAATGTCGCTGGAACTTTCGCTCAACCGGCCTAACCGGAAGCTAGCTTCCGTATACACGTCATGCTTGTTCGTCCACTTCGCCACCAGACCGCCGCCGGCATACCGGGCGTCGCCGTCTCCCCGGCTCGCATCGCTGTGCAGGGTAAAATTGGCTTTTCCGTATTCACCGAACACACCGTACTCCAGTGAACCGCCTTTCACTTCCCGTTTTGCTCCCACAGCCACCGCCGCATTCCAGGAATTGACGTTCACATGGCTGCCCGTCTCATACCGGTTCTTGCCACCGCCAATCGCTGCGCCTACGGTGGAGCCGTCCGGCGCCACATTCGCTACGTCGCCCATGCCGTCCAAGGCTTTTCCAATGTAATCGTTTCCGATTGTCAGCGCGGTCACGCCTGCTTCTGTCGCCATCACCGTCTTGTGCGTCTGCTCGGATACGCCGGCCCCCGTCTTCGTCCGGAAGATTAAGTCCTTACCGGACAGGGACGCCGTACCTTCTCCTTCAAAGGCCGTGCCTACCCGGTACTTGCTGCCGGTAATCGTTCCCACCTTGTCTCCAAAATCGGAAACCAGGGTCGTCTGCCGGTCTGCGTCAAGGTAAATCATATTGGTAAAGTTGATTTTGGAAGTATCTACGTCCGCACCGGAAAAAGTGATGTTACCCGGACGCGTCAGCAACGCGCCGCTGTCCTTCCATTCCACATCGCCAAAGGTCAGCTTGCTGGCCTGGTTCGCTGCCGCCGTGAAGACCACATTATTACCGCTGTTGGCAAGCTTGCCCGTAATCGCCGCATCCACCGTCACACCGGAAACCGGAGTATAGCTGTATGCTTTTTCTTTTTCTTCATTCACAATCGCCGTCAGCGTTTCGTTTGCCTTCAGCAGTGTCATGCTTTCACCGGCCGCTACTTTTTCCGGCGCGGCATACGTCACGTCAAATTTATCGGTGCCGATTGCCGTGACGGTAGCGTAATCATACTCCGTTGCGCTGCTGCCATCGAACAGCACGGCATCCTTCTGCCAGTTCATCGAGCTAAGGGTAACTGTATTCACGTTTTTCTTTCCCACCATGTAGATCAGGTGATTCTTCTCTGCATTAAGCGTTACGCCTTTACTTTGGACACCTGCCAGCGCAATGCCTTTTTCTTCCTCCTTAAAGCTTGTCCCCTTATATACGTTTGCACCGGTTATTGTCGCAGCAGCAAAGTACTTATCCGTATTACTCTGCAGGATATCAATATGGTTGCCCGGATCAATGGTAGGCGCGGTCATACCATCCGTTTTGATCGTCGCACCATCAGCGATCGACCAGCTTTCCGGTACATCAGACGTTGTCCCGCTCCAGTTACCAAGATCCACACTACTTAGCGTCACACTGTCTACCGTATACAAAACTGCGCTTCCATCAGACGTTACCGTGCCGCTAGCCGTTGCATTGTATTTGATTTTCTGTGCATCTTCATACCCGGTAACCGCAACCGTCTTTCCGGTATTGTTGGCAACAGTGGTTGTTAGATTCGTTGCATTGACCACCAGTTTCATGGAATCGTTCACCGCAATGACCTGATTGGTCGCGGCAAACGTCAGATTTGCCGCGTCAACCGTATTGGCTGCGGCAAACGTCAGATTGGACAAATCCCGTGCGATACCATTTTTAGCAAATGTGACTTCACCAAAGGTCACGCCTTTGATTGCACTTGCTGCAACCGAATAATTGATTGCCTTACTGTCCGCTGCCAATAACACTTTCCCGGTGACGCTTTGGGCCAGCTTTACGCCGTTCACGCCGGTAGTCTCGGTCATATCCACAGGCGCTAAATCAACCCCGGAAGTAGAAATCGTTACACCCGAACCGGTTGCATGGTCAAGCTTGATTGCGCTTAAATCACTGCCGCTTGTCAGCAGTCCCATGGAACCGGAAGACGGAATCTGATCAAAATTTATATCTTTAATGTCCAGCGTGTTTACATTCTCTACCATCGTCGCTTCCAGAGCAGGTATCGTTGTATCCCACTTCACAGAATGCACGACGATCTTATCAAACTGGCCTACATAGTCCACCTTATTATTGACAGTGCCTTCACTTGTCTTTCCATACCATACTCCGTTAACACCGTCTTTAATACCTCCCACATGCAGTTCGTTGCCGGTACTGCCTGTATTATTGGATCCGTACAGGGATACATTAGGCAAGGCAGAGGTACCTTTCAGGTTCACGATATTATTGTTGGCGGTCCCGCTGTTCGTGTATCCGGCATAGATCCACCGGCTGTTCACGGTTCCTCCGGTAATCGTTACTGCATTATTTGAAACCGAACCCGAGTCCGAATAACCGCCGAAGATAGTATCTGTCACTGTGCCGCCATTGATTTCAACCGTATTCCCGGTCGCACTGCTCCCACCGGAACCGCCTTGCATAGAACTGACCGTACCGCCATTCACAATAATGCGATTGTTATCCGCTGCACCAGTTGCAACGCCGCCATTGATATAGCCTTGTACTGTACCGCCCTCAATCGTAACCGTGTTGTTCTTCGCATCCTTGTTCCGACTCCAGCCTGCGGTAATGCCGCTTGGCAGTTTCGCGCTGTCGCTGACGGTAACCTCATTGTCACTCGCCGTACCTTCCGTGTATTCAGAGACGCCGCCATACACTGTCAGTTTTACTATGCTTTCGCCACTTACTTGTACTTTATTACCGTTGGCATTTCCGGTTTCGCTGTAGCCGCCGTAAACCGTATCGCCTGAGCCTGCCCTGGAAGCTTTCACCTCACCGCCGGTAATTTCCACTCTGTTGCTGTTTGCATTGCCGGACACTTTTCCTTTCACAGCTCCGCCATATACCGATCCGCTCACCGTACCACCAGAAATGTGCACCTCGTTACTGGTTGCATTTCCGGTGTCACTACTATAAGAAGAATTCAACTCAACGCCATACACATTGCCGGTTACGGTTCCGCTGTTAACATATACTCTGTTTTGCGTTTTATCTTTATGCCAACCATAGCCTCCAAATACATCCCCTGTTACCACTGCGCTGCCGTCAATGGTAACCGTATTATCCGTAATAACCGCAGCGTAGTACGCATCCCTTGCGCCGATCACAAGACCGGTCACCTGCGCCGTTCCTGTGACGTTTACGTGGTTTCCGCTTGAAACCGGATCTCCCGACGAAGTCCCGTCGTTAGCGGCGCCAACCACAGCATAGCTGCCAGCAGAAGTACCAACGGTTCCTTTGCTGACGTTCACGGTATTATTGTTGGCTTCTTTCGATGAATATGCGCCCGTTACAGAACCGACCGTGCCGCCCTGGACCGTGACAGTATTATTCGTTGCATTGAGGTTGCTGTTACCGCCGTACACCCGGCTTATCGTCCCGCCCGTGATGATTACCGTATTATGTGTTGCCTCGCCGGAAGAAGTGTTGCCGCCGTACACGTTGCCATTACTATACGCGTTGCCGGTCACCGTACCTCCGTTGACAGTTACTGCGTTATAGGATGCATTGCCGTAATACGAGTTACCGCCGTATACATTGCCTTTACCGTACGTGTTACTGCTCACCGTACCGCTGTTGATGGTTACCGCGTTATACGATGCATCACCGGAAGTAGTAGTGCCGCCGTACACATCTCCGGTCACCGCACCGCCGTTGACGGTAAGCGAGTTGTTACTGACGCTGCCGCCCCAGGACAAGGCGCCTGCCGCGTCAGTCAGACCCGTTCCCGTCAGCGTCACGCTATAGCCGGATACATTTGTGCTGGCGCCCGGGCTGGCTTGGACCAGCGCTCCAACAGTCGTCTTCGCCCCATCTTTCATCAATTCACCGGAATCATTAAATGGACTCTCAATTATTACCTGTTGGGTAAAGGGAGAATAATAATCTGTAATATCAACAAGATTTCCATTTTTAGCAGTAGTCGTTATTGATTTTCCTGACGGACCAACCACATTTCCGTAAAAATATTTATTTGATCCAGTTTTCTGGTCTATCAGTGTTTGGTCAACAGTCAGCGTTTTCATTGGTCCCTGAAATGTGTAAATGCTCGCTACACTTTCCAGATTATTGGTTACATCTACATTGTCAATTGTTATTTCGTAACGCTTCGCCTCCGCGGTCGTACCGAATCCGCAAATCAGCACAGCCGCTACCCCCAAGGACACCGCAGCCATCCGTAAGCTTCGCGCGCCACATCCTTTGGTATTGCGTTTTGCTAGCTCGCTGGTCACTACGTAACAATGTTTTGCCTTGCTCCACACAACTTTGTAAATTTTGTTCATCTCTTAGCCCCTCCCCTGAATTTCAGTTCAGTTATAAAAATCAAAATTGACAACCGCTAAACTTCCTTCGCGGGAAAAACCGTTTAGCCTGATTTTGATAAAACGTTACGATTAAATTCGCATACCTGCTTCCGTTCACTTCGTCACTTTTACCTTAAACCGGAACCGTTCCCAATAGGCTTCGGGAACCAGGGACTGCAGGATGCTTTCGCACAACTTGCACTTCGCGCAATCTTTACATTCACAGGTCAGCAGTTTGTCCGGTACTTTATCTAACGTAATCTTTGCCAGCGCTTCCGGAGTTGTCATACGACGGGCAAAGCTCACCGTCCCGGAAATCATTAAATCGGTAAGTGCCATCTCGTTATTTTCGGTAAGGTACGCATCCATCGTTTTGAACGGGTAATCGCCTTCCGAATTTCGTCCCGCGATTTTATAAATGTCCACATATTCGTCAAAGTGTTTCTGCCAACGCGGCAGAATCCAATTAGCCCGGAACAGATCCGCGATCCCGTTTTGGCAGCAGCTGAGGAAACCTGCATAACACCCAAGCGCAACAGACAAGTTGTGGCACATGGAATTGGGGCAGCCCATGAGGCACCCTTCGTTGATGAGGCATTTCAATTTATAGCCTGCCTCATGCATCTCTTTCAGTTTCGTCGGCGTCCGCAAAATCTCCCGGGGTGGATTGAATACTTGTGCCCCGCACTGTTCCCTCCAGATTTCCATCTGCCGCAAGTTCCACTGATACCCGTTGCAGGAAGTATGAATTTCAAGCTCCGGCAACAGTGCGTGCAGTAAAACAGCAATGCGATAGTCGGACAGGATCAGTCCTTCCAACCGGTACCGGTTCACTTGCTGCGCCAGCGTAATCGCAAACCGTTTCAGTTCTTCTTCCGAATTAAATTGGTAGTACATGGCATTGACGGGACAGATGCGGCGTATTCTTCCATAAGAGATACGTAAAAATTCCGCACAGTTTATCATGTACAAAGCGCGTTTTTGTTTTGTGTCCGCCGCGTTCACTTTACTTCCGTCTTTTCCGTCGAAAAGGAACCGCACATGGGACAGCATTTCCTCATTGGGCAGTTCGCAGTACACATGATCAATATTTTGTTTGCGTTTTTCCGCTTCCTGCAAAAACCATTCAGGGTTTGTGCCGTTGTACGGAAGGGAATAGATTCGTCGTTTTGGGTTCATGTTTTTCTCACTTTTCTGTAACTATTTATTCAGCTGTTTTCGTGCACACTCTTCTATTATCAATTGTAATTCCATTTTGTAAAATTTACCGCTGTACCCAGGTACAGGTTTTGCAAAATGCCGCCAAAAATACCTGTACTTTTGCTTCAAAAACCTGTACTTTCGAAAAAATAGTTTGCACTGAGCCTTGCGCAATGGTACACAGCCCCTAATTCTGTGCTATAATTCTTTCGGTAATCGATTCAGGGCAAATGGCAACAGCGGTTCATGTATCTTCCCGCTTTTCCCAATTCTGCCCACCGGTTTTTTTGCATCAGCAAGGAACCAAACGAAATGTCGAAAGGATCCCTCGTCATGTTCCGTACCCAGATTTTGCTTAATGCCCTTTGCCTGTTCTCCAGCGTAACAGTTTACCTGGCAGTAATCGGCGCATCGTCTCAGGTTTCCGATCAGCTTGGGATGGCAGCGCTGAACCTCTTTTTTATGTTATCCACAGCCGCCGGAATTTTTGCCTTTGGTTTTTTCCGCGGCCGTGTTCCTGCGTTTCCTCCAGCTCATGCCCAGCTGGCCGCGTTCTGCGTCAATGCTGCCTGCGTCGCCGCCCTGGTCAACATCCTGAATGTCCGGCCTGGTTTTGGACTGCGATACGCCGCCCTGTTCTTATTTACCTTTTCTAACGGTTATATAACCGGCAGCCTTTTCTCACAGATTGCCCGATACATTCCTGCTGCCAGGCAGGGCTTCTGCATCGGCGCCTCTTTAGCCAGCGCCCACTTCTTCCTGTTCCTTTCGGATACACTGGTTGCTGTCCTCCACATTCCCACGCCGCACGCCCTGTTTTTCCTGTTCCCGGTTCTGGCGTTGATGGCGTATCTTTTACTTCACAATGAAACGGAAGAATTCCCTGACAAAAACGCAACGCCTTCACCCGATCCTTTCCTGCTGCGTCACGCACCGCTGTTCCTGCTGGCCGCGGTACTGTTATCCCTGACGGTAGGTTTCAGCGACAGCCTTTTCCTGACCCGGCACGCGGAGTTTATGGAGTGGCACCGCTATACACGCTTTATTAATGTAGGCGGCTTTCTTTTGGCCGGCTGGCTGGCGGATTCCCGTCCGTTTTATCTGCCTCTGGCTGCGTTGCTGGCGCGAACGGTGTCTCTGGGCTTCTGTGTGTTTATGCTGGAAGGCGGGGCCGTGAGCATCTCTTCCATCGCTGACTGCTTTTTTACAACCTTTTTGATTGTTTTTCTTATCTGGGTATTTATCACACTGTCGCCCCGTATGCCCAGCCCCGAACTCTGGGCCGGTATGGGACGCATCGTGGAACTTCCCTGCGGCGCCATCGGTACGATGCTTGGCATTTTCCTGTTGCAGCGGCTGCCGGTGTCCCTCACCTTTTTAGTGTACATGGCACTACTCATGTGTTCCGGCGCCCTGTTTTACCAGGCCATGCTAATCTGGATCCGGCGCAGTAACCGCCCGGTCATCCTGGCCACGGTTAATGAGCCGGAGCCAAAAAACAAAATAAACGGAACAGTTTGGCTGACAGATAATTACAATGCATGGGAAGCAAAAATAAATAATGCACCGACGTTGACAGATCATGACGCCGCTGCATTGGAAATTGAGAATACAAATGCAGCGACGCTGTCCGACTATCGCATCGCTGCATTGGAAATTGAAAATATAAATGCAACGACGCTGTCCGATTATTACGCCGCTGCATCAGAAGATGACGAAGATATTTTATTGAATACAGAAAGTTATATTACCGATTTTTCGAATCTTGATCTGGCAGAAAAGGAAAATGCAACCCAGCCGGAGCCGGAAGCAATTCCCTCCTCTGCCAGGGCAAACGAAACCAGGACGCAACCCGATGAGGTTCCGCCCCCTGCTCTTTCCACTACGTTCAATATGACACCGGAGCAGCTAGACGAACTGCTGCAGAAGTTCAAAGCCTTCTACCATCTGACCCGGCGCGAAACAGAGATTTTGCGGGAGCTGCTATGGGAACGCAGTATCCAGGAAATTGCCGAAACGCTGGTCATCACGCCCCGCACCGTGAAATATCACATCAGCAATCTGTTCCAGAAAACCGGCGCGACGACGCAGAAAACCCTGAAACGCATTTTGCGCAAACAAAAACGCCGCTTCGATTCCGGTCTTGATGTAGTACCGTCAAACGAAGACGACGCAGAAGAATGACTACAAACAAAAAAGGAACAGGCAACGCAAAAACAAGAGACTTCGTTCCTTTATTGCTTTGTTCGGGAAAGCTGCCACTGCGCTGACGCGTTAAATCTTGGGAACAGAAAACGTATCCACTTTTCACACAGGTTTTTCTTGCGCGCAACAGTAAACTGCGATAAAATGAAGCTACGGAAGGATTGTGCCAGTCCGAAAGCGAGGCGAAAATTTGTACAGTAACATTGACTGGGACGCGATAACCATCAAAAACAACTTCCTCTTTCAGGAAACCCTGCGGAACAAATCACTCTGCAAGCAGCTTCTTGAACGTGTCCTGCACATACAGGTCAAAACGATCCGTTACATGGAAACAGAAAAGACGATGAAGGCTAAGCTGAGCAGTAAGAATACCCGGCTTGATGTGTATGTGGAGGATAAGGACGGAAACGTCGCTGACATTGAAATGCAGACGACAGATACCAAAAGCGTGATTAACTACGATGAGCGGGATGAAAAGACAATCATCCGCGAGCTGCCGTTACGGACGCGTTACTACCAGAACATCATCGGCACCAATATGCTGCGCAAGGGCATGCACTATCGCGAATTGAAAAAAGCTTACGTGATTTTTATCTGCACCTTTGATCCCTTTGGGGCCGGTCTGCCTGTTTACCATTTCACCTATCGCTGCAAGGAAAACGGCAACCTGCAGATGGGCGATTTAACGGAAAACATCTTTTTGAATGTGAAGGCAGCAGACAAAACTGACGATGAAGAGCTGGCGGCATTTTTGCGTTATGTAAACGGACAAAAACCCGACAGCAGTTTTACGAAAAAGCTTGACGAGGAAGCTACGCGCATCAAGAATAACGACGATTGGAGGTTGAAGGCTATGACATTAGATATGGAAATTAAAGATATGAAGAAACGTATTGCAAAGCGCGAACGGGAAAAAGGAAAACAAGAGAGCAAAATCGAAATTGCAAAAAAATTGCTTGACGATGGTATGGATGTTTCCAAAGTTGCTAAACTTACCAATCTTTCTGTTAAAGAAGTAACTGCACTGGCGTAACTATTTACCTTTTACGTAGAACGTTTTAAATTAATAAATTAAATTGTGACTGCACATTCTTCCCAAAATGCCTGCCAACACGGCGGGCATTTTTTATGAATAACTGCAAAAGTGAAATTTAAAAGAGGCGCGGAATCCCACGCCTCTCATTTCGTTTTCCGGATATTCAATCAGAACATGTACGCCACGTTCACATTGCCGCCAAAGCCGCGGTGCTTGCCGCCGTATCCGTAGATGCTGATGTCCATCTGCCACGGGTTCGTCTTGGTCGCGTTCATCCGCATGCCGATCTCGCCCCGCACGCTGCTTCCCTTAATGCTGGCCGCCCGGATTTCTGTGCCGTTCACCGAGCCTTTCGCCTCGCCGTCAAATTCATACTCGTAGGCCAGGCCGCCGTACCAGTTCCACTTTTTGTCCGTGGTCCCGTACCGGGCGCCGACCCGCAGCACGCTGCTGGACACGCTGTCCAGATTGTAATGCTGCACCGCGTCAAATTCCACGCCGTTCCGTTTGGTATAGAAGTACTTGCCGTATACGTCTAAACTCCTGCCGCCGTTATAGCGGAAAATTTTGCCTGCGCCCACATGCGCGCCGTAGTAATTGGCATGCACGTCGTAACCGTATGTGTTCCCTAACCCGTCCCTCATAATGTCGTTGGAGCTTTCGCTTAACCGGCCTAACCGGAAGCTCGCTTCCGCATACACGTCATGCTTGTTGGTCCACTTCGCCAACAGGCCGCCGCCGGCGTAATGGGCATCGCCTTTGCCCCGGCCCGCATCGCTGTGCAAGGTGTAATTGGCTTTGCCGTATTCACCGAACACGCCGTATTCCAGCGAACCGTTCTTCAACTCCCGTTTGGCCCCCACGGCCACCGCCGCGTTCCAGGAGTTGACGTTCACATGGCTGCCTGTCTCGTACCGGTTCCTGCCTCCGCCAAGGGCCGCGCCCACGGTAGACCCGTCCGGCGCCACGTTCGCCACGTCGCCCATGCCTTCCATGGCTTTGCCGATGTACTCGCTGCCCACGTTCAGCATAGTCACGCCCGCGTCTGTCGCCATCACCGTCTTGTGGGTCTGCTCGGATACCCCGGCCCCCGTCTTCGTCCGGAAGATTAAGTCCTTGCCGGACAGGGACGCCGCGCCTTCCCCTTCAAAGGCCGTGCCCACCAGATATTTGCTGCCGGTAACGGTTCCCACCTTGTCGCCGAAATCGGACACCAGCGTCATCTGCCGGTCTGCGTCAAGATAGATCATATTGGTGAAGTTGATTTTGGACGTATCCACGTCCGCACCGGCAAAGGTGATGTTACTCGGACGCGTCAGCAGTGCGCCGCTGTCCTTCCATTCCACATCGCCAAAGGTCAGCTTGCTGGCCTGGTTGGCAGAAGGAGTAAAGGTTACCGCGTTGTTACTAACAGCCAGTTTGCCCGTAATGGCTGCGTCCACCGTCACTCCGCTCACCGGGGTGAAGCGGTACGCTTTGGATTTTTCTTCATTTACAATAGCCGTCAGCGTCTCGTTTGCCTTCAACAGCGTCATGCTTTCGCCCGCCGCCACCGTTTCCGGCGCAGCATAGGTCACGTCAAACTTGCCCGCGTCCACTGCCGTCACGTTGGCGTAATTGTAATCCGCGCTGCTGCCATCGAACAGAGTCGCATCCTTCTGCCAGTTCATGGATCCAAGAGTAACCGTATCTGCCTTTTTCACATCTACTTTGTAGACAAGGCTCTTGCCTTCGTCCGCCATCGCCACGCCTTTCGCCTGCGTGCCGGACACGGTCACATTGTTCTGCGTTTCGCTGAACGCTTTCCCGTTCGCTTCGTCATACTTGTTAGCGCCGCTGATGTTGGCGTCATCGAAGAATGCGCCGCTCGCTGTCATAATTGTTCGGGAACTTCCAACGGCAACCTCCGGCTCGGCAAAGCTGCCAGCCGCCACTTTCACGCTGCCATCTTCCGCCGTCCAAGTATCCGGAACGGACGATTCGCTGCCTGTCCAGCCGGACAGGTCCACATCGGTCAGCTTCACTTCATTGATCTTGTACTTCACCGCGCCGGGTTCCGTTGCTACTGCACCTTTGGCTTCCGCTTTAAACGCAACGCCCTGTCCGTCTTTGTAGTTTACGGAAACTTTGCTGGCGGCCTTGTTAGCCTCGGACTGGTCGGTAAACGTTCCCGCTGTCATTCCTGTTGCAGAAAGCAGCGTCATGGAACTGGAGCCGTCAGCTTTCAGCAGTTTGTCTGTTGAACCCGTCACCTTCAAATCCGCCACGTTAACAGTCACAGCCGTTGCGGAATTGAATTTATATTTCGCTGCGTCGTTGGTGTAATAGGCTTTGCTGTCGTTCCAAGTTACGCTGCCATTCAAGGTAACCGTTTCCACATTTTTGTCGCCAACCTTGTAAATAATCTGCGTCTGCTCACTGTTTTGCTCCAGCGTGTCGGTGTGTTTGCCCGCAAAAGCCATGGTTTCAGAAACGGCGTCGGTGAAATCCAGCGGATCCATTGTCTTTGTCGTAAAATCTTTCAGTGTTGCCGTACCAGTTCCCTTGATTGCCTGCGTCGCATCCACGACAACCATAGTGTCGCCCGCGTTCATGGTTGCCGTCGCCCCGTTGGAAAGACTGAAGCCAGTTGCAATAATTTCAGCGTTTGTTAAATCATACGTGCTGTCAAACCCGCGCGCCTTTCCGCCTTTTGTATACGCCACAGAACCCAGCGTAATCCCTGTCACATCTTTCTTGCTCTGCTGATAAATCAACTGATTTGCGTTACTGTCGTTCACTTTTACGCCGCCGCCTGTGGTTGTACCTGCAGAAATGGTCACCCCGCTTGCATGATCAGGAGTTTCCGCAATCGACTCGCCGTTCGCTTTATATTCGTAATCACCGACCACCTTTATGCCGGTCAGATCCACGCCCGTAACCGTCAGCACCGGTTTTTCGTCGCCGGGCTTCATGCTGCTGACATCCATGCCGTTAGTTTCCACGGTTGCGCTTACTTGATTGGTGTTATCTTTCGCCAGCGTCCAACCCGTTGCGTCAAAGGTCGCTTCGTTTCCGTTCCAGTTTGCAAGGTCCACAATATTAACTGCAGTACCCACTGCCTGGTACCCGATTTCATTTGCCGTTGTCCGTACTACCGTGCCGCTCAGCGTGGCATTCAGGGAAACCGCATTACTCAGTTCATAATCAAACGTCTGGGTATGGTCACGATTCGTCCCTGCTGCCAGATTCTCTGCGCCGGACAACAGTTTCATTGTGGCGTTGGGAGACGCCGCTTCCGGATTGGAGAACTGCAAATTGGTTGTATCAATATCGGCGTCAGTCACCACCGCGTAACTTAGACCTGCGGGTGACGTACGGCCCGTACCCCAGTCCATAGTGCCGAAGGTCACACCGGTTGCACCGTTAACATCCACTTTGTATAATACATTTTTATAACTGTTATTGGCATCCAGTGAAACCGTGTGCGAACACTGTGTATTGATCACCACACCCGAGCCATCGTCATCAGACGAAGCACTATCTTTAACCTTAACCGATGTCGTTGTCGAATTCAGCGTAGCCGTGCCGCCGTCATAGGTCAGGGACAACGCATTCAGGTCGTTGTCCGTCTGGGAAGCCAGCAGGGTCATCTGCCCGCTTGTCGCAGACGCAAGATTCGTGGCCGCAGAAATATCAAGCGCGGCTTTTATGCTGTCATCGTAATCAAAGTTTTTTGCAGACAAAACCGTTTTGCCGTTATCCCAGGCCACGGCTTCAGTCAAAGCAATAGTCTGGAAATCTGAGACCGATTCAGACTGAACGCCGGTAGCTCCTATGTTAAGCGTGTTGCCGGTAGAATTTGTTTCATCCCCAAAGCCGCCAATCAAAGCAGCCACCGTTATTGCTTTCTCAACGTTTACTGTGTTGTTGGCAGCAGTACCAAGAGTTACTGTATAAGACGAAAGCTTGCTAGCTGTACCGCCGTAAATCCTGGCATCTTTCCCTATTTCAGCATTATCTTTAATCGTTACGGTATTGTCGGAAGCAGAAGCCGTAGCCCAACCGCCGGCTATATAACCATTTATTGTACCACCGCTGATGATGACCTTGTTTTTATCAGCAGTAACCGATCCACTTACTGTGCCGCTTCCTCTGGTGTCGACATGTCCAATGCCTCCATAAACACTTACATTCCCGGAAAATGTACCACCACTGATTTCCACCGTATTATTGTTTGCCGTTCCCTTTGCCGTTGCCGTTGATTCAGTTCCATAAGCAGCTGGAGTAGCAAAAACATAACCACCATAAACATCTGCATTTCCGGAGTATGTGCCACCGCTAATAGACACTTTATTATTGTCCGCCGTTACAGTTGCAATTGCCGTACCGGATAAAGCAAGGGGTTGAGCCATAGTCCATCCGCCATAAACTTCTACATCTTTAGAGTATGTACCGCCGCTGATGTCCAATGTATTGTCATTTGCCGCCGACGTTGCAGCGAACGTCTCGCCTGCAGTTCCAGTTGAAGGCGCGGTATATGATTCTCCACCGTAAAGCTTAAAAACTATCTGGCCGGTAAATTTTCCTCCGGCGATGGTTACAGTATTATCGGTTGCATTACAGCCGTCCCCACAGCCGCCAACAACTTTACTATAACTATCAGATTCACTTCCTTCATCTGAGCCAATCGTACCATTGCTGATAATCACTTTATTCTTTTTTGCATTATTGTCCATCTCGCTCGCTGTACCGCCTGTTATAACCACCCCATTCTTGTTAACAATGTTTCCTCCGTTGATGGTTACTGTATTATCGGTTGCATTACCGTCGCGCGAATATCCGCCATGTACCTTACCGGTCACCGTGCCGCCGATGATTTCAACTTTGTTTTCCTTCACCTCACCGGTTGCTGCTCCTTCCACTAAACCACCGTACACATTACCAGCCACCTTACCGCCGCTGATGATGACCTTGTTGTTATCCGCCGATGACGAAGACGTTGCTGTACCGCCACCACTTTCTGAAGTACCATCGGCATGCCCGTAACCTCCATAAACATTTACATTTCCGGAGAATGTACCGCCGCTGATTTCCACCGTATTGCCATTCGTTGTAAGCGTCGTAACAGCTTCCTCACCCGAGCCATATACACCGGCTGAAGCAGTTCCATAACCTCCATAGACGTCTACGTTTCCAGAGAATGTACCACCGCTAATCTTCACCGTATTTTCATCTACCGTTGCCGTTAGAGTAACTTTCGAGTCCGTTCCAAATATAGCACTACTTGAGGCGGATGAATAAGCGCCATAAATTTTTACGTTTTCGTTATCAGAGAATGTGCCTCCGCTGATTTCCACTGTATTTTTATTTGCTGCTACCGTTGCGGTAATTACCTCGCCCGTCTCACTATGAGAAGTGAAAATATTTTTAGTCTTTCCACCATAAAATTCAAAAGTATTCTCACTGGCAAAGCTTCCGCCGCTGATGGTTATTGCATTATCGGTTGCGTTGCCACCTCTAGGACTCGCATCGCCGGCAATAACATAAAAGCCGTTTTTATATTGACTTCCTTCATTGGAACCAATCGTACCGTTACTGATGATTACTTTGTTGCCGGTCGCCTTATGAGCAGCGTCGTATACTTCACCGCCTTTAATTTGTACTCCAGATGTGTTAACAAGAGTTCCGCCACTGATAGTTACTGTGTTATCAATTGCATCGCCGTTTTCTGACGAGCCTCCCAAAATCCCTCCATAGTAAAATTTCACGTCTCCATCGATGACAGAAACACTGTTGCCAATTGCATCCCCCACAGTTGTCAACCCGCCATACACTCCGTAAACTGTGCCGCTCTTGATTTCCACTTTATTTTCTTTTACGTCGCCATTTGCCTTACCTCCAATCACACCGCCATACACATAACTTATGGTACTGTTGTTGGCGTCAACAGTAACTGTATTATTCGAAACATTAACTTTCTTTGTGCTGGTTGCATCATCGTTACCGCCAACCTTGCCACCATAAACGTAAAGATAATCATTTGCAGACGAATTTATGAAATTCCCAATATTCACCGTGTTGTTGGTAACGTCGCCATATTCTACCTTATCAACTGATGTATTTACTCCCCAACCACTAGCTTCTGACCACGTATAAGTGGTAGTAGAATATTTGGCCATAGCGGTACCGCCATAAACTTCAACATCTTTTCCAAGCACAGCGTTTTCTTTAATCGTTACGGTATTTCCGCTGGCAGATACGGCCCCCATACCCCCATACACATTGCCGTTCACAGTACCGCCGCTGATTTGCACTTCGTTATTGGAAACGGTACCAGTCAATGTTGTATGTTCTACGGGTGAATCGCCTCCAACCGCTGAATAATCGTTCCGCACAGATTCTGTTGAGTTCTTCCCGCCATACAAAATAGCATGTACCGTTCCGCCGGTTACGAATATTTGGTTTCCGTCTACTTTACCACCCCAGCTGGAACCACCTGAAATATCCCCTGTATACCCTTTAGTGGCGTTTTCTTTTTCAGTGCCTACGGTACCGCCACTGATGTACACCTTATTATTGATAGCCTCCTTCACACCAACACCGCCGGAAACCGCTTGGCCGGTATTAAATGGTTTTACGGTACCGCCTTTTATATAAACTTTATTGTTATCGGAAACGTCGCCATCGCCTCCCCAAACATTACCTTGAACCAACCCGCCATTAATGGTAACCGTATTATCCGTCGCTTTACCAGGGGCAGCATAGTACATTCCCATTGTAGCGCCGTACACATTATAGTATGTACCTGCATTAATAGTAACTTCATTTTGGGTAACCAAACTTTCATCCGTTTTTGTCTCACTGCCAATTGCGTAACCGCCTATCACAGACTGGGTGATATTAGTGCTGTCTCCGTTAACTGTAACTGTATTGCCACTGACCGTTCCCACATCAATGCCCGCGCCTACAAACATCCGCCAGTTAGGAGCACTCGTAATGGTAGCATGATAGTTTTGTGCATTTGTTGCTTCGCCACTTTCAAAAAACTGATTGCCATAACCGTAATCGTTTTGGCCGCCGTAAGAAGAAATAAAATTTGCCTCAGTAAACGATTTTGTTACTCCGCCCTTTTCTACCGTACCAGAAATTTTGTAGCTTGATGCCGCTTCCGCCACAGACTCACCAAAAATCGGGAGCACTGCCCCAGAGCACAACAGGGAGGCCGCCACGCCTAATGATACCGTAGCCATCCGTAACGAACGGGCACCGCAGCCTTTGGTCTGGCGTTTTGCCAGCTCGCTGGTCACCACGTAGCAATGTTTCGCTTTGCTCCATACCACTTTGTAGATTTTGTTCATGATGGACTCCTCTCCTATTTCATTTTTTGTTTAATTAGTTCATTCCGTCACTTTAATCTTAAATACAAACCGGCTGTGATACTCCTCCGGTATCAGTGAAGCAAGAATGGTCTCGCACAGTTTGCACTGTTCACAGGAACTGCATTCACAGGTCAGCAGTTTGTCGGGAACTTTATCTATGGTGATCTTCTGTAAAATTTCCTTTGGCAGCATGCGATGGGCAAACATGATGGTGCCGGAAATCATCAGCTCTTCCAACGGCATATCATTATTTTCCGTCAGGTAGGCGTCCATGGTCTTAAAGGGGTAATCGCCTTCAGAGTTCCTTCCTGCGATTTTGTAAATGTCCACATATTCGTCATAGTATTTCTGCCAACGCGGCAAGATCCAGTTGGCCCGGAACAGGTCTGCTATGCCGTTCTGGCAGCAACTCAGGATCGGCGCGCTGCAACTCATCGCAATGGACAGGTTGTGGTTAAAGGAATTGGGACAGCCCATGAGGCAGCCTTCGTTGATCAGGCATTTTAGTTTGTAGCCTTTGTCGTGCATCTTTTTTAAATTCTCTGGTACGCGCAAAATTTCACGGGGCGGGTTGAACACTTTCACGCCGCACTTGTCCCGCCAGATTTCCATCTGCCGCAAATTCCATTGATAGGCGTTGCAGGAAGTGTGGATTTCCAGTTCCGGCAATAGGGCATGCAGCAAAACGGCCATACGGTAATCCGAAAGAATAAAACCCTCCAGCTGGTAATAGTTGGCCGCCCGGGCCAAAGAGATGACGAAGTCTTTCAATTCTTCTTCTGTATCGTATCTGTAGTACATAGCGTTGACGGGACAGATGCGCCGCACCCTGCCTTTGGAAATGCGCAAAAACTCCGCGCAGTTTTTGACATAGTTTGCGCGTTTCAGGTTTGTTTTCTCTGGATCAGGGTTTGCTTTTTGTTTGCTGCCGGTGTTCTTTTTTCCGTCAAAGAGAAAACGGACGTGGGAAAACATATTACTTTCGGTAAGAGGCAGCTCGCAGTACACATGATCAATATTTTTTTTGCGTTTTTCCACTTCCTGCAAAAACCATTCCGGGTTTGTGCCGTTATACGGAAGAGAATACATGCGATGATTAGCTCTCATTATTATCTTTCGCCTTCTCTATTTTTTGTAGATATTATGGACGAAAAAACTCTCTGTTTCAGTTAAAAAACATTACATCAAACTCAACTTCCAAAAATTCGCAGAGCTTTTTAGCCTGTTCAATGGTAAACTGCGACGGATCTTTTTCTAATCTGCGAAACGTTGAAACATGGACGTGCAATGCTTCCGCACATTCTTTCTGCGTTTTTTTACGCATGAGTCGCGTTGCCTTCGGCGTAAGATGTTTCATACAGAAAACCTCCTGTTACATCATTACCCATTTTAATTATATGGGTTATAAAAATTACAGTCAACCACAATTAGTAGAGTTTTTTCTCCACGATGATTTCCGGTTGAAATTCTGACGTTTTTACTATAATATGTAATGAGAGCTATGCATTTGTAAAAGATAAATGCAGTAAGAGATCAAACGGCCGGCTTCGTTTGAAAGGAGCCGCAGGGCAAACGATCCTGCTTTCATTTCTGTTTATGCCGCCAGCTAACGGCGGCGGACTGGACATCATTATGGGAATTAAAGAAAACTTAAAGGCGTTACGGAAACAGCATAACCTGTCCCAGCAGGAGCTGGCAAAGATTGCCGGCGTAACTGACAAGGCCATCTCTACCTGGGAATCCGGCACCCGCATCCCCCGTATGGGGGCCATTCAAAAAATGGCGGATTATTTTGGGTTGCAGAAGAGCGACATCATTGAAGATAATTCCAGAATTTTATCCGGCGATGGATCCACGTGGACGCATGCCCGGGAATCGGAAGGCAATGAATCGGACTCGCAGCTTTTGCAAAATGCAAAACGCGATTTGTCGCCGGAAGATTATCGACTGGTTATTGCCCTGATCAAGCGGTTGCGTGAAAAATAAAAGAATACTGTGGAACCACAATTCTGTACAGTCACGATTCAAAAGTTCAAATCAAAAAAATTACATTACATTTTTATGTAATGTAATTTTTTTACTTCTTTTATTTTTATAAATATCCTGCTGTACCGGGTATAGGTTTTGGTATAGTTTTTAAGTTATCCACAGGCAAAACCTAGACTTTTGTGGATAACTACCTGTACTTTTGTGGATAACTTGCCAAATTATATCTAAATTGGAAAAATTTCCCTGTAGTGTTTTCTAAAAAAATGACGTCTGCTGTTTTTCAGCAGATGTTTTTTTGGATTAGGTTGTGTTCATTTTACGATTCCAGTATTTGTGTTTTTGTACCTCTTGCGTACTAATATGAATTGCTCATAAGGAACTCCCTGATTCCATGGACTCATTCGCCAGAGGATTATTTTCCCTCTCCCGGTCACTTAAGTGACCGGACTTTTTTCGTAACTCCAGCAGCGATGTGGCTTTCCAGCCTGCTTTCTGTTATATATATAGACAGTCTTATTTGTCTGTCTCAAGGTAACACTTCTTTCGTTCATTTTATTGCTTTGTTCGGGAAAGCTGCCACTTCGCCGACGCGTTAAATCTCGGGAATAGAAAACGCAGACGGTTTATCCACATTTGATTTCTTTTCAGTTTTACTTTAAAATTACCGGGAGTATTGTTATAATATAATGTATAGAAAAACCATAGGAAGGAAGACACTATGCCCTGGAATCTGATTTTACTTCACAGCGCTCTGTTCTTCATCTACGTGATGATTTACATTGCCTTGCTCACCTCTTCCCTGACCACCGCCGGAAAGCTTGGCCCCATGGAGATGAATCTGTGGCTGGTAACGGCGCCTGTCGTGGGTTTTTTCCTGTTCGGGTTCACCTTCCGCCGGTTTTCCCATAAACAGTTCCGCCAGTTGCTGGCCGCTTTTCTGGGTATTCTTGGTGTTTCCATCGCAACGTTGGGACTGGGAGTGACCGCCGGGGCTGGTTCGCTCTGTACGGGTATCGGCCTGCTTCTGTTTCCTCTGGGTACAGGATATATTTACGGTTACCTCCATTACCTGATGTGCCGCTGGCTGCCTTCCGGTCGCCGGGGTCTGTGCATCGGTCTGGGTTTCGCTCTGCCGAACCTGCTCCAGTTTCTGGTGGACTGGCTGCTGAAAATCACAGCCGCCCCGCCCTTGTTCCTTTGGGGTCTCCTGCTTGTGGTTCTGGCATTCATGGCAACGCTGCTGCTGCGGACAAAAACCTGGGGACTTGTGGAACGACCCGTTGCGCCCCGTCCTCTGATTACCCGCAACCTTCCCCTGCTTTGCTGCATCTGTGCGATCATGGGCCTGCTGGTGGGGCTGAACGATACCGTCAGTCTGGTCCGTTACGATGAATATGTCGATTTTCACTTTTTATCCCGAGTGTACAGCGCCATCGGATTTTTGCTGGCAGGCTGGCTGGCCGACCACTATCCCCTGTGGCTGCCACTGACCGCACTGTTGTCCAAGGCCGTTGTGCTGGGGTTCCATGTGCTGGCGCTGGAAGGCTATCCGTTTTGGATCACCGTGTGCGGCGACGCGTTCTTCACGGCAGCCCTGAACCTGTTTGTCGTCTGGCTGTTCGTTTCCGTAGCATTGCACACCCGCCGTCCTGAACTCTGGGCCGGCATGAGCCGGGCTGCGGAACTTCCCGTAGCCGGTCTGGCCGGCATGCTGGGGAGCACCCTGTTGCAGGCCTTTCCGCCTTTTGTTACCCTGCTGGTCTTTGTGGCTGCGCTGCTGTTGGCCATGGTACTGTACTACCGCTGCTTCCTGCTTTATTCCGATTCGCTGCTGAAATCCCGGGCGCCCATTTTGCTGCCCCATACCGGTAAAATCGTGTTAGCTCATACAGGCGAAACCATTTTTGTGACAGTTCCCGCTGCGGAACAGAAAATACAGGAACCGGTTCCCGATACCACTTCTGGAAATAATGCAACGGATGCAATGACCGTAGAAGATGTTGCAGAAGAAACAGCGGAAAGCAAGGCCTCGGAGTTTAATTCCGCAAATAGTATAACGGAGAAAGAATTTCCAGCAGAAATTACAAACAGCAAATTGACGGAAACGAATTCCCGCAAGCCAAGTGCGAATGAAATCTCAGAGGAAAAGCTACTGGCATATAAAACCCATTACGGGCTTTCCGTTCGCGAAACAGATGTTCTGGCGCATATCCTGAAAGACCGTTCCATCAATGAAATTGCAGAAGAATTGTTCATCTCGCCCAGCACGGTAAAATTTCATGTGGCCAATCTTTTGAAAAAGACCGGCGCCGGCAGCCAGCGAAGATTAAAACAGATTGTCAGTGAGTACGACCGCTTCCTGGACGAAAGCCAAAATAAAAAAGCGGATAACGAGTAGATTCGTCTCCGTTTTCTTTCTTCTTGTTAATCATTATCTTAATTCTGTTTTCTATCTTTTATTATCGTAATTCTATTCTCTGATTATATTTCATTTTAAAGGTTTTCTTACATTGTAAAGAGGGGTTCCCATGTCTGCTTTTTTTAATTCTGTTTTTACTTCCGTTTCTTCTGCTGCTTCAGCCTTGCTGACGCCGGAGTTCTGGGCCGTTCAATGGCCTCTGTGGAAAATGTCCATCCTGACCTGCGCTTCGATTTTGGTGTTCCGCATCTGTTACCGTTCATTCATCTTGAAGCTGACAACGCATTTAAAAGAACGGTACCATTACGATTATATCGACAGCTTCGCGAAGGCCTTTAACCATCCCATCCAGGCTTTTTTGTGGATTCTGGCTTTTTATTCCTTCATCGTCCTCAGCCCCCTGAGTCCGTTTTCCCAGCATCCTGCGTTTGATAAGATCCTGCGCAGCAGCCTGATCATCTGCCTCATCGGAGGCGTGTACAATCTGTGCGACGCAGGGCACGGACTCATCATGCAGCTGCTGAAGCGTTCCAATCAGCAAATTGACGAAACCATCGGCGAGCTGATTTCTGCTCTGGCACATATGCTGTGCATCATGCTGGGCGTTGTCATGGTAGCCAAGGAATGGGACTACGACATCACCGCATTCATTGCCTCTCTGGGTATCGGCGCCATGGCCATCGCCTTTGCCGCCAAGGATTCCCTGGCTAACGTTTTCGGCAGCATTGTCATCATCACGGAGCGTCCCTTTGTGGTCGGCGACTGGATTTCCGCCAACAATGTGGAAGGCATCGTAGAAAAAGTCTCGTTCCGCAGCACCTGCATCCGTACGTTTTATCAGGAACTGGTGTATGTGCCCAACAACCTCCTGAGCAACACATCCATCACCAACTACACCCAGCGTCAGAAGTACCGCATCCAGTTCCTGCTGGGCGTCACCTACAGCACTACCCGGGAGCAGCTGCAGAATGTCTGTCAGCAGATCCGGCAGCTATGTGAGCAGATGGATGATATTTATAATGAAGGATTTGATGTTAATTTCTTCGAGTTCGGCGACAGCTCCCTGAACATTCGCATCGTCTGTTACGCCAAAGTACCTGAGAACACGCAAAACTATGCTCTTAAGAATTCCATGTATCATAAAATTCGGGAAAAGTTTAATCTGGAAGTCATGAGAATTCTGGAAGAGAACGGAGTAAGCTGCGCCTTCCCCAGCCGAAGCATCTACTTTGAAACGCCGATACCGGAAGCTGTTAAGGATAATGATACGGAAAAATGAATTTTACACTAATTGCATTGTAAATTTTAAATTTTGTGCTATAATACAAGTAGAGATAGCCGATGTAGGACGTCGGCTTCCCCTAAATCAATAGGTTTGAAAACCGCCGACCGTCAATCGGCGGTTTTCTCATTTTTTGTGAGAAACCACAAATACCATTAACATTGCAAACGCCACCGCAAGGGATAACGCTTCAAACACTGTCATAGTATCGCCCCCTCTCTTTGGGGATTGGGGGAACCGACCATCGACTATCTCCGAAATGTATTATAGTACAGTTTTAAGTTTTTTAGAACATATTTTCGAAAAAAAATACGTGCCGGAAGCAGGCAGCAATTCCGGCGCGCATGTTTTATTACTCACACCACAAATCCACATGTTCAAAGCGAACCACGTCCACCAGGCCCCGGTCTGTCAGCCGCAGCTCCGGAATGACAGGCAGGGAAAGGAAAGCCAGGATCATAAAGGTACTGAATTCTTCCGGTATGCCCAGTTCCTTTACCCAGAACTCTAGCTGGCTGATTTGGGAATTTACAACCACCGCATCCCGGTCGCTCATCAGTCCGGCAATGGCCAGCGGCACAGTCGCCCGTACTTCCCCTTCGCTGACGATGATCAGACCGCCGCCGATTTCCCGAAGCCGGTTCACAGCCACCACCATATCCTCATCGTTGGTGCCTACTACAGATAAATTATGAGAATCGTGCCCTACCGTTGTAGCAATGGCGCCCCGTTTCAACCCGAATCCGTAGACAAAGCCCAGACCGACATTCCCTGTGTTGTGATGGCGTTCGAACACTGCCATCTTCAGAATATCCCGTTCTGTATCGCTGACAGCCTCCCCATTCCGAATCGCAGGCTCCATGTGCAGCTTGGTAGTCAGCAGCTGGGTCTGGCTGATGCCGATCACGCGTATCCGTTTACCGGGCTTCGCAGGGATTCTCAACTCTTCTTTCGTCACCGCAGGCATGTTCATGGACTGGCCCGGCATCTTCAGCACCGGCTTGCTCTTCCACAACAGTCTGCGGTTCTTTACTACCAGCGCGCCGCCCTTTACCACGTGGACCGGCTGGAAGGGTCGTAGTCCTTCAAAAGCAACGATATCCGCCTGATAACCCGGCGCCAGCGCGCCGACCTGTTGCAGTCCGTAGCACTCGGCAACGTTCAGCGTAGCCATGGGAATCAGGTCTTCCGCTTCATAACCGAGAGACATACCGATATCTATCAGATAGTTGATGCTGCCCTGTTCAATCAAATCGTCCGCGTGCCGGTCATCGGTACACAGGCATAGCCGCCGGTTATCCACTTTGTCCAGCACCGGAAGCAGATCTACCAGATTATGGGCTGCGCTGCCTTCCCGCAGGAACACATACATACCCCGTTTAATTTTCTCCAGCGCTTCCGCAGGCGTCACGCATTCATGTTCCGTCGTAATCCCGGAAGCAACATAGGCATTCAGAGCTTTGCCGGAAATGCCCGGCGCATGTCCGTCCATCTTCTGCTTGTAGAACAGCTTCAGCTTATCCATTTCTCCCTGCAGCTTGGACAAAATGCCGGGGAAATTCATCATTTCCGCCAGGCCCAGCACACGGGGACTCAGATTGCGCAGCCGTTCCATATTTTCCGGGGTGATCCGGGCGCCGGAAGTGTCCATGTCCGTCGCCGGCACACAGGAAGGAACCATCAGGTACGCGGAAAACGGAATGCCTTCCGTCTCTTCCAGCATAAACCGGAAACCGTTTTCCCCCAACACATTGGTAATTTCGTGGGGATCCGTAATCGCGCCGGTTACACCGTTCAGCAGCAGCACCTTCACCATTTCCCGGGGGGAAAGCATGGAACTTTCAAAATGCACATGGGCGTCCATCAGCCCCGGCGTAAGATACAGGCCGGTCACATCAAGAATATGTTTGCCCGTGTAGTTACCGATGCCGACAATCTTACTGCCGCTGATAGCAATATCCGCATCTTCCCAGGTTTTCAGGAACACGTTGAACACGTGCCCCCCTTTTAACACAAGGTCGGCCTCCTGCCGGCCTGCCGCTACGTCAATCTGATCTTCCAGGCTGCTTGCCCGCCAAAAATCCATGTGACTGTTTCCTCCCGTATCAGAGCGTCATACCATCGTCCCAATTGACTTTGATTTCCTGGATGGTAACGGTGTATAAACCGTATTCGTTCAGAAGTTCTTCATCGATCTCGTCCATTTCCTTGCCGAACAGGATCTGATCTTTTTTGAATTCCTCGCCGAATTCCCTGACGTTATATTTCTTTTTGATGATTTTACGCAATACGGAAGGAACCTCTTCCACTTTTGTTTTGGTTTCGTCTACCGCAAGGAGGACCGAGTCCTCCAACCGGTCAGGGCTGATGTTGTTTACTTCGACAGCTTTAATTTCTACGTATTTCATGTTATCCCTCTTTTCTGACAACGCTTCTTCTTGAATTCGTCGGTGCAGTTAACTTATTATAATTATACCAAAATTATCCGAGTTTGAAAACTGCCGGCCTTTTTCCCTGCCAGCAAAAAAGCCCGCCACATCTCTGCGGCGGGCCGGTTATCATGAATTATTTTTTACCTTTTTTTGCGCCTTTCTTTTTGGCCGGTTTTGCATTGACAGCTTCTTTAAAGGCTTTGCCTGCTTTGAATGCAGGAACGGTAGCAGCGGCAATCTTGATTGGTTTGCCATTCTGCGGGTTTTTGCCGGTGCGGGCAGCACGTTCACGGGCTTCGAAAGTACCAAAGCCGATTAACTGTACTTTACCTTTCTTGGCAACTTCGGCAACGGTTGCTTCGATGATGGCTTTCAGGGCTTTTTCTACGCTTACCTGGGTCATTTCGGTTTTTGCGGCAACGGCTGCTACGAGTTCTTTTTTGTTCATGATGAACGCTCCTTTTGTAAAAATTTTTTTTTGTGAGAGTACATAAACACTGGGTTCACAAATATAATATCAGTATTTATCATAGTTTGCAAGGGGTAAAATGCGAAAAACCCGAAAAAATCTGATATTTTTTTAAAAAAAGTCACCAAACCGTTCTGCAAATGCCTCTTCCGGCATCTTTTTGTATTCCCGCACATATTGTTTGAACAGTTTCTGCCGGTTCTCGCCCAGCACCATTCCCATATAAATCCGGGGAATACTGTACCGTGCCTGTTCGTTTGCCGTCCCGCGGTCATTCACGGCAAAACCGGCCTTATAGCCCGCTTCTTTCAGTACAGCAATCACCGACGCGTCATAGTCTCCATAGGGATAGGCCAGCGCCGTAACCGGTTTGCCTGTCAGTTTTTCCAGATACGCTTTGGAATCCGATATTTCTTTTCTCTTTTCCTGTGGGCTGATCTGCGTCAGGTATGGATGCGACATCGTATGCGACCCAATGGAAAAAAGCGGATCGGCCGCCATTTCCTTCAGTTCTTTCAAAGTCACGTAGGGATACCCTTTGAGAGCGGTGTCGATCGCTTTCGGGAAAATAAAGAACGTAGCGTGCATATTCCGTTTTCTGAGTTCCGGCGCCGCCAGAAGATAAATGCCCTCATACCCGTCATCGAAAGTGATCAGAACGCTCTTTTTGGGAAACGACTGTTTCGACATGCCGTCTATGAACTCTTCCATGGACAGCGTCCTGTATCCCTTTTGTTTGAGCCAGTCCAGCTGGGCGCAAAAATCTTCTCTGGTAACATCAAAGTTGTTCAGCGGCCGGGTCTTGATATCGTGATACATCAAAACCGCCGGAAAGGCAGCGCGGGTCTCTGTCGATGCTTTGGCACCTTCTGCCAGCGGCATCGTAAAAAAGAAGAGGAAACACAAAAGCATGCAATACAAACACCGTGTTATTTTCAGCATCGTTTTGCCTGAGTTCATAGGTTGTTACCTCCGCAGGAATTGGTTGTCCAGTTGCTTGCAATTTGCAAACAACTGGACAATTCTTCTCACTATATGTAGTTAATCAAGCGAGTTCGGTCAGCGCATGCCTTTCAGCTGCATCTTGTTTTCGTACATGGAATTGTCGGCCCGCTGCAGCACATCATTAGTGCAGGTATCCTGCGACGGATCAAACTCAGCTAACCCGTTGGCGACGACCAGGTCTCCTGTGAGCAGGTTTTTCCGGTTGTTTTGGTCCAGCTCCTGCATCAGCTGTTCCCGGTTTTCAAAATCGCTCCCGGTAAGGATGACCACAAATTCATCTCCACCAAAACGGAAAACCGGACTGTGCTGGAACACGTGACAGATGAATGCGCAGGTGTTTTTGATATACTGATCCCCGGCCAGATGGCCTTGGGTGTCGTTGATCACTTTCAGGTCGTTGACATCGCAGACAACAATTGCAAACTGCAGCGGTTCCTTCTTCTTAATTGCCTGATTCAGCTGGTTTTCCCGCTGCTTAAAAGCACGTTTGTTTTTAATGCCGGTCAGCGAATCTTTCAGGGCCATGTCCTGCACAATATAAAATTCTTTTTCCTGTTGTTTCTGCGCCAGGATGGCTGCCTGTAAATCCGTCTTCAGCTTCTTCTCGTTGCGGACTTCGTCGTCTACATCTTTGAACCCGTAGATGATGCCGGATTTGCCGTCTTTTAATTTCAGCCGGATAAACTCCACCCGGTAATACCGGGTCTCTCCGTTTAAGATGCGCCGGTAGGTGACGGCGAAACGTTTGCTTTCTGCCAGTTCTTTTTTAATGTTCGGCAAGGCAATTTCCCTGCGCAGCCATTCCCGGTCTTCCGGAAGGACCATGGTATCAATATAGTGGTTGGTAGCTTCGGTATAATACGCCTGCCGAAGAGCAGTCCGGATATGCGTGACATCATCTTCCTTATTAGGGTGACGGAACAGGGATATCCGTTCCGTATCCAGGTCTTTGATCAGCAGGACAGAGTCATAGCTGCTGGTCAGGGCTTCAAAGACGGAACGGTTCAACTCTTTGGAAGATTCCGACGCCAGCTTTTGTTCCGTGATATCAGTAGCAAAGACAAAATACACACCGCCGTATTCTTCCGACACGGCGTAATGCCCGTAGGTATCGACCCAGCGGGTGGCGCCGTCCCTGCGGAGGATGCGGTAGATGATGTGTCCGATAATTGATTTATTGGAAGAATATTTTGTTTTGATTGCGGAATTGATCTTTTCCCGGACATCGGGATGCAGCATTCCTGTGTAAACGCAGCCTGTGTGCTGTTTGAATTCGTCCAGATTGCGGCAGCCGAAAATTTCCATCAGTGCCGAGTTGACATATAAAAGTTCTTTGTTTCCTTCTTCCCTATAGATAAAAAAACCTCCGGGAAAATGATCCCCGAACTGACGGATCGCCTGCAGCGACTGTTCGTTAAGACTGAAGTGCTGGGCATTTTGTGAATCGATGATGTTCATGATCTTTCTGTTCTCCTGCTAAAAACCTGATGTGCAGTGTATTGCACAGCCTGAATACTGTATCAGTTGAATACTGATTCTTTCTCAACACATTTTACCACACTTTATAAAATATATCTATGATTAAAAACTTAAGTATTGAGAATTCAACCCATCATGATGAAGCATTTTATCAAGCGGGAAGGCTGACGTCTTCTATTTCGTCTTCACGTCTTGCTCTTCCAGCGTAAATTTCCAACTGCAGCAGCAGGTTTCATCCGTAATGTCCGGAAAACAGCTGACGCACTCACAGGTGATGCGATCGTCAATGGCCCGGGCAAACTCTCCATATTCCACTATCCCCACTGTTTTGCAGGGATGAAATTCCATCCCCTTTCGTTTTCTTGCTGTTTGTACGCGACAATCAACCATGCGATAAAACAGCGTGTTCCCTTCAATACGGATCTCGTCGTCGTTAATGTTGGCATAAAACCTGAGTGACAACGCCTTCGCCAATCCCTCCAGTCCGGCATGTTCCGGCAGATGTAAGAAGTTTTTCAGTTTCAAGGCTTCCACGACCGTAAACTTTTTCCAGATTTCTACATCGTGGTACATGGCCTCTTCCATACCCCACCGCTTTTCAACGGACTGAAACCAGATGCCATCTGCCGCGAGCCAATTTTTGGCATAAATTTCCAAAAGCTCGACCAGCTGTTCCCGTGTCAGATTATCCAATGCTTTATTATGGCTCATGTTCGTTTCCCTCTTGTAAATAGTTAGCTATGCTATCCCTTCACATCAGATTGCCACATCTTTTTTCTTTCAACATCGTTCTTTCTATTCCCGATTATTCCGGGCTGCGCTCTATCCCCTACAGATTTTGCGTTCTATCCCCTTACAGATTCCTTTCCCGTTTGATGTCCAGCCGCTCTTTCGCCAGGGTAATCGCCGCGTTGATCAGGACGCCGGCCACCGCGATGAAGAGGATCAGCGCAATGTCAACCGTTCCCACAGGCGCCAGTTTCAGCAGGGTGCGCATGGGCGGAACCACCAGGATGCCGATCTGCAGCAGAACGCCCACGACCGTGATGATGTTCAGCGCCTTGTTGTTCCAGGATTCTTTCGTGGTAAAAGCAAGACTGCCTTTAACCTTGCAGACGTACGCCATCAGCATCTCGTTGATGGCCAGGGTGCTGAAGCAATACGTCCGGCACAGTTTCAACAGTTCTTCGTTTCCTTCTAAATTCGCCAGAATATTTCCCGTTCCGTACTGCATGATTACGGGAAGCAGGAACGCCAGCAATGTCACGCCGCCGCTGATTAGGCCCTGGATTACGATATTCAGGTAATCGCTCCGGTTTAAAATGCCGGCCTTTACGTCCCTGGGCTTTTCATTCATGACGGCGTCCGAACCCACGTCCATACCCAGAGCCAGGGACGGCGCCGTATCCGTCAGCAGGTTCACCCACAGGATCTGGATGGTGGAAAGGGGCGAAGACAGGCCCGCAAAAATGGCCGAAGCCATCAGCACCACTTCGCCAAAATTGGACCGCAGCAGATACACTACCGACTTCTTAATATTGTTAAACAGGTTGCGGCCTTCCATCACCGCATTCTTAATGGTGATGAAATTATCGTCCACTAAAATCATCTCCGCCGCATCCTTGGCCACTTCCGTGCCGCCGATGCCCATGGCCACACCGATGTCCGCCGCTTTCAGGGAAGGCGCGTCATTGACGCCGTCCCCGGTCATGGAGCAGATCTTTCCGTGAGACTGGAAAGCCTGCACGATCTGCACCTTGTTCTCCGGCGACACCCGGGCGAAGACGCGGTAATCCAGCACATTCTTCTTAAACTCTTCGGGATCCATCTCGTCGATCTCCGCGCCGGAAATGCTCTGGGAAATATCCGTGGCGATATCCAGTTCCTTGGCGATGGCCGCCTTCCTTGGGCGGGTCAATCATAGCGCCCAGCCCCACAAAGATCATGTCCTTTTCCTGGGGAACCGTATCTCCTTCCCGGTAGGCCAGAGCCAGCACCCGGAGCGCGTCGGAACTCATGAGGTCCGCCGACTGGGTAGCACGAACCACGTCCTCGTTGGTGATCTCCCGTATGCCGTCCTCATCCAGGATGCGGTCACACCGGACGATGACGGAATCAATGGCGCCCTTGGTATAGGAAATATTCTTTATTTCGCCATTCCGTTCCACCCGGTCCAGGGTAGTCATCATCTTCCGGTCGGAATCAAAGGGAATCTCATCAAACCGGGTGATATCACGCATGATGTCGTAATAGCCCAGCTCCTTATCCTTCGCGTACTTGATGAACGCGGTTTCCGTGGGATCGCCGATTTCCTCGCCAGTCTCTTCGGAATACTTTGCGTCGTTACAGGCGAGAAAACCTTCCAGCAGTCTGGCAAAGACTTTGCTGTCGGTCGGCAGCTCTTCCGGTTCCAACGCCTCGCCCGCAAGATACCACTTCACCACCGTCATCCGATTCTGGGTCAGGGTGCCCGTCTTATCAGAACAGATTACATTCACTGCACCCAGGGTTTCCACCGCGTGAATCTGCTTCACGATGGCGTTACGCTTGCTCATCTCCTGAATGCCCGCTGTAAGCACCAGCGTTACCACAGTGGCCAGCCCTTCCGGGATGACCGCCACGGCAAAGGCGATGGAGATCATCAGGGTTTCAATGACAGGCGTGCGGTAAATAAAAATCTGACAGGCAAACATCACAATACACAGGACTACGCCCGCGATGCCAAGCACTTTGGAGATGCTGTCCAGATTTTTCTGCAGCGGCGTCTCCTGCTTCTCGATCTGATGCAGCATGCCCGAAATTTTGCCGATCTCGGTATGGTCGCCGATCTTTTCCACCACGCCCTCGCCGCGGCCGTATTCCACCAGGGTGGACATGAAGACCTTATCCTTGCGGTCGCCGAGGGGCGTCTTCTCATCGCTTTTTTCGTTGCAGTCCTTCTCCACCGCAACGCTTTCGCCGGTCAGGGCTGATTCATTTACCTTCAGCGAGCTGGTCTGCTCCAACGCAAGATCCGCAGGCACCACGCGCCCCGCCTCCAGGATCACGTAATCGCCTACCACCAGATCCGCCGCCGGAATCTCCGTCTCCACACCGTCCCGGATCACCACCGCCGTGGACGCATTGATCCGCCGCAGGGCCTCCACGGATTTCTCTGCCGAAAGTTCCTGCACGGTGCCGATGATGACATTAGCCAGCACCACCACGATGATAATGATGCCGTCCACGATTTCCCCGGTCATGATGGAAATGACCGAGGCAGCCACCAGCAGAAGCAGCAACGGCGACGCAAACTGCTCCGCGATCACAGAAAACAGACTCTTCTTCTTTCCCTGGGTAAGTACGTTCTTTCCCTGCTTCGCCCTCTCCAGGGCTTCCGCAGTGGTTAATCCTTTATTGCTCATTTCCTTTGCCGCTCCCGTCTTTCCACTTAACCGGCTGCTCTTTCAAAAGCAAACCACTCATCCTTATTATGAATCACACAACGATTTGTATTCACAGTCTCATCTATAAGCAATTATAACAAAAAAGCCGCAGAAAAATCTACGGCGATTCGCTTTACTCTTTACTAAACAGAGGATTTTTTTTGCCCTGAACTTTTCAATATGGCGTATTATTCCTTTTGTTTTTCCATGCCCCAGGCGTATACGCCGTCAAGGCTTGGCAGAACATGCGGATCAAAATCCGGATCAAAGCCTTTTCCGCGCTGTTTTTCGTAGTCGTCCAGCGCAATCTTCGCAAAGGGGAACAGGCGGGCGATGGCGTACAGGTTGGTGGCGGCCAGGAAAGCCATGAACAAATCTGCCAGGTTCCACACCAGCGGCAGGGATGCAATGCTCCCGAACATGGTCATGGCTACCACGGCTGCCCGGAACACATACAACGCTATTTTGCTTTCCGTAAGGAAGGCCAGATTGATTTCGCCGTAATAATAATTGCCCACCAGGGAACTGAAGGCAAACATCATGATCATGATACCAATAAATAAGATGGCCCATTTGCCCACCTCTATTGACAGGCTGTGCTGTATCAGTTCGATACCGGTGATCTGCCCCCCGATTTCATAGGCGCCGGACAACAGCACAAGGGCGGCGGAAGCGGAACAGATCAACAGTGTGTCCACATAAACGCCGAAGGCCTGGATCAGGCCCTGTTTGGCCGGATGGGTCACAAAAGCGGTAGCCGCCGCGTTGGGCACGGAGCCTTCACCGGCTTCATTGGAGAACAGGCCCCGCTTGACGCCGTTCATGACGCAGGCGCCGAAGCCGCCGGCTACGGCAGCCTGTGGAGCAAAGGCATTGCTGACGATCAAATAAATAACCTCGGGAATCTTTTCGAAATTCAGTATGACGACAATGAACGCCAGCAGCAGGTACGCACCTGCCATCACCGGCACCAGCATTTCGGCGACCCGTGCCACAAAGTGGGCGCCGCCGCAAATCACAAGGGCAATCAGGACTGAAACGACTACGCCGACCACCATGCGGTCCCAGCCGAAGGCGGTTTGCAGAGACAGCGTGATGGTGTTGGCCTGCAGGGAGTTATAAACCAGCGCAAACGTTGTCATCAACAGCAGCGAAAACAGCTTCGCCAGGTTAGGCATGTGCAGCACATTCTGAATGTAGTACGCGGGACCGCCGTGAAAGGTCCATTTCCCTCTGGGCAGTTTATAAATCTGGGCCAGGGTGCTTTCCACGAAACCGGTGGCACTTCCTACAATGGCAACCATCCACATCCAGAAGATGGCCCCCGGCCCGCCCAGCACAATGGCAATGGCAACGCCGGCAATATTGCCCACGCCCACGCGGCTGGCCGTGCTGATGCAGAAAGCCTGGAAGGAAGATATCTGGTTCCCCATCCGTTCCGTCCCTATCCCTTCCGCCAGCAAGCGGACCATTTCCCCTACAAGCCTGATCTGGACAAATCCGGTGCGGAATGTAAAATACAGTCCGAGACCAATCAAAAGCACGATCAGAACATAGGACCAGAGGATGGTATTTACCTGATTAATGGCAGCATTTAACGTTTCCATAAGAAGCAACTCCCTTCAAAGAACAAAGAGCCGGCAACCTTTTTCCCAAAATGAATGCAATATATCGTTCCTATACAGTTTACGATTCCGGATATTTTTCTTGCTGTCTTCGATGGTAACGTAATCGTCATAGACCGGATCGTCTCCGTAACGGTTCCGTCCTACCGTTATTCCTGTCACAACCTGTCATACTTGTCCGCTTTTCCCCTGGCCTTATCCACCGGATACTTGGCCTCATTCTTACTCATCTTTTCATTGATAATTTCATCTTCGTCCAGGTCCAGTTTGTCCAGCATATTTCTGCAATACACCAGCACGTCCGCCAGTTCCTCCCTGACGTGGGCCACATCATACTCCGTATCGCTCCACTGGAAACATTCCAGCAGCTCATTGGCCTCAATGGAGATAGACTTCGCCAGATTGGCAGGCGTATGGAACTGATCCCAATCCCGGTCCTCCGTAAATTTCCGGATTCTGTCTATGGTTTCCTGTTTCATGGTTTCCTCCAAACGATTTAAAAGAATCACTGACTCGCCCCATCATGTTCCGCCACTTTTAGCGACAATTCATAATAAAACAAAATTTGATATACGTTAACCGGTAACCTAACCAACCAAATTACTACTTTGTCGAGTAGACAGTCTCGACATACCTTTCCTCTATATGTGAAAGGCTTGCCTACTGCCCCTCACAGAACCGGACGTGCGGTTTTCTCGCATCCGGCTCT